>DASXFZ010000064.1 GCA_036489315.1 Candidatus Cybelea sp. | reverse complement strand
GCATTTTCTCCTTCTGGTCGTCGTGCGACACATCTTGACAGTGATAGTTCACGGCGCGCGGCTCGTAACAGATCTCTATGCCGAGCCGCTGCAGTCGATAGCCGAGTTCGAGATCCTCGTGACCGTAGCCGGTGAAGCTTTCGTCGAAGCAGCCTGCCCGCAGCAGATCCGTACGCCGCACTGAGGCGTTGCCCGTGAGGAAATATAACCACGGCAGCCTCTTTCGCGAGGGCGGATGCAGATGCCCGCGCGCTTGCGGGTGGTCGCGCTTATACTCGTACTCTTCGTAGTCGCGCGCCTGCACCTCCAAGCCGACGACGGCGATGCCGGCTCGCTGCAGATGCCGGGAGAGATGCACCGAGAGCAGATCGGGCGATGCAAAGATATCGGCATCGTTGAATAGCACGATCTCGCCGCGCGCTCGATCGATGCCGGCGTTGCGCGCGGCCGCCCGGCCGGTGTACGCCCCCGGCAAATACCGTACATTGGGATGCAGGGCTCCGACGTCGCGCAGGAACTGCTCCGTGCCGTCGTTCGAGTTGGAATCGCAGACGAGCAGCTCGTACTGCTCGGCGGGAAGATCTTGCGCGAGCAGCGTCGGCAGGACGAGCGAGAGGGTGTTGAGGCGATTGTAGGTCGGGATGACGACCGAGATCTCGGGCACTACGATACTTTCGCGCGCAGCAGCGAGGCTACGCCGCCGGCGATCTCGCTGCGAAACCGGGCGAGCATCTCCGGATCGCGTGCCGGCGGCTTGCGGACCAGGACGTGCGGCACGCCGTATGGCGACCATTCCTGCGAGTTCAGGCGAAAGTAGCGATGTTCGAAGGCGACCAGCGTCGGCCGGCCGACCGCGCTCGCGACGTGCGTCGCGCCGGTATCGACCGTGACGACGACGCGCGCGCGCTGCAGCACCGCCGCCCACTGGTGGAACGGCAGCCGACGCAGACAACGGACGACGCTGTGCTTGGCATCGAAAAAGGGGGCCTGCTCTTCGCACTCTCGCGCGCAGGTGATCACGACCGGTGCAAGCTGGCCGAGTTCGTCCACCATCTCGAGCGTCGACTCGAGCGTGCTGCCGCCGGTGAACCAGCGCGGCGCGAGGTGCAGAACGATCGGGCCTTCCGGAAGCTCGCGCGCGATGCTGCGGTCCGCGTCGACCAAATCGAGCCGCAGCCGCGTGACGCGCTCGCGCGCACCGGCGAGCGCGACGAGGTCGAGCAGCTGCACGACCTCGTGCCGCACGATGCGGCGAGGGTCCCGATCGGAGAGCTCCGGATCGGCTTCGGAGACCATGATGCGATCGAGGTAGAGCCCCGCCGTTAGTCGCGCGATCCACCGCCGCTCGTAGGTGTACCCGACCCGCAAAGGTGCCTTCGTCGCTCCGACGAGCTGCAGATCGACGGCACGCGGGGCCAGCGCGACCGCGGCGTCGTAGCCGCGCAGGCTCGCGCCGAAGCCGCGCGGCGACGCTCCCTCGGGAATAACGATGAGCTCGTCGACGTCGTCGTTGCGCTCCATCACCACCCGATTATAGTTGCTCGTCACGATGGCGAGGTGCGCCTTAGGAAACGAGGCGCGCACGGTGGCGATCGCGGGCGTCGAGAGCACCAGATCTCCGATGCGGTCGGTGCGAGAGAGCAGGATCCTCACAGCGCTCGCTCCAGCTCTTCGTAGTAGATCTCGTTGGCCAACGCGCGCACCGCGAGCAGCTCGCCGCGCGTCAGCTCGCGGTCGCCCCGCAGAGCGGCGAGCCGGCGGCGGAGAGCGTCGGCCACTCGCAGGCCGCGCCGCAGCGAGGCCAAGCGCCGCGAGACCGGATTGATTCCCGTTGCGAGATACGTGCGCCAATGAGGATGGAGGCGCACGAGCGCGGCGGCAGTACGCGCTTTAGCGCGCGCCTGGGAGAGCATCGCGTCCACGCGGTCTACGCGCGGATGCGGCTTGAAATGATAGACGAGGGCGCGCGGGTTGAAGACGGCCCGCACGCCGGCGCCGCGCAGGCGCATCCCGACGTCGATATCCTCCCAGCCGTACTCCGCGAAGGATTCGTTGAATCCGCCGACCGTGCGAATCGTCGCCAGCGGCACCGAGACGTTGGTCGTCCAAAAGAAGTTGCCGCTATAGTTCGTGATGCTCCAGACCGGCGGCGGAAGGACGTCGAGATCCTCCACTTCGATCGCTCCGCCGCGCACGACCGCCGCTGGGTGAGCGACGTTGCTGCGCAGATGCTCCTGCACGAAATTCGGGAGCACGAGCACATCGTCGTCGATGAAGATGATGCGCTCGCCTACGGCTCGCCCAATGCCGGTGTTGCGAGCCGCAGCCAGCCCGCGATTGGGTTGGGCGATCGCGGTAAACCGGCAGTCGGCGCGCGCTCGAGCGCGCTCGATGACCACAGCCGTAGCGTCGGTCGACCCGTCGTCGACCAGCACGACCTCGTAAGACTCCTTCGGAACGGTTTGGTCGAAGCAGGCTTCGAGTACGCGCTCGAGCAGCGCGGCCCGGTTGTAGGTGCAGAGCTGAATCGTGGCGCGAATCATCAGAGCAGCGAGTCCGCCGCGGCGAGGATTCGAGTCTGATCGAGACGCTCGATGCAGGCGTAGTCTCGACAGCGCTCTTTGGTATCCCCTCGATGGCACCGATAGGTTGCGCGCACGATCGCCGTGCGATCGCCCAGGGGCGACCATCGCTCCGGGTAGTCCGACTGAAACGGAAAGATACCGACGGTCGGGCACCCGACCGCCGCTGCAACGTGCATCGAACCCGTCGTTATACCCACGAACGCGCGCGCCCGCCGCGCGAGCGCACCGAACGAGCCGAGGCTCGTGCATCCCGCGATCGAGGCAATCCCGTCGCCTCCGGCGACGCGGGCGACGGCTTCGGCCAGCGGCGCATCGGCACGAGAACCGCTCACGAGCACTTCGACGCCGTAACGTTCGCGCAACGCCGCCGCGAGCGTCGCCCACCCATCGACCGGCCAGCGGCGCCGCGCGGCGATCGCGTTGCACGGATTGAGCAGGATGAACTCACCGCGGCCGCCGGCGATCTTCGCCGCCTCGGCTTCGTCGTGCGGCGTCGGTAAGAATCGATAGCGGCGGTCGTCGGTATCGCAGCCGATCGCGCGCGCAAAATCGAGCAGCACGTCGGACCAGTGCGAGGTGACGTCGCCGCGTTCGCTGCGGACGACGACCCGCTTGGTGAAGCGGTACGAATAAAAGCGACGCGCCTGCCCGACGCGAACGGCAATGCCAGCCCGCCAAGGGACCGCCGCCGTCCTCGACGTCGCCCAGGTGACGATGCAGGCGGAGTATGCTTCGCGGCTCATGCGCTCGGCGAGCGCGCGCTCGTCGCCCTCGTCGACGAAGACCCGATCGACGTCGGGCACGCGTTCCAGCAACTCGGCGTGTCCCCGAAGCGTCAAGGCGTCAACCGACGAGAATCGCTGCCGCATCGCCCGCGCGACAATCGACGCGACCAGCGAATCGCCGATACCACCGCCCGCGCAGTAGAGCAGCGCGCGGTTAGCGTTCATGCTCCGCATCGAGCGCGCGAACGAGCTCGCGCGCGTACAGACCGTCCAAAAGCTGGCCGCGGCTGAGCGCTCGCAGCCACGCCGGGACGCGCGAGCTCTTCGAGATGCCCGCATAGTACGCGAGCAGCGCCTCCGGGAGCAAATAACGCGCGCGAAATAGGTTCAGCGGATGCGCGCCGGTGGCCAGGCGGGCGCGCCGGGAAGGATGCTTCGCAAGAAAGCGGCTCGCCATGCGCGCCTTCTCGAGCGCCTTTGCCGCCTCGACCTCGAGTGCACCGCGGACGTCGGGTTTGAGGTGCCAGAGATAGGCGCTCCAGGCAAAACGCCAGCGGCATCCCGACTCGCGCAGCCGCACGCCCAGTTCGGTGTCCTCCCAGCCGTATAAATCGAACGACTCGTCGAACCCGCCGGCGCGTTCGAATGCGTGTTTGGCCAGCGACGCGTTGCACGTGCAGAGAAAGGCGCGCGAATAGTTGGCGGGCGCCGGCTTTGGCCTAACGTCGACCGAAGCCACGTTGAGAATCGGTCCGTTGACGACGTACTCGTCGCCCGTCTGCGCGGCGGCATGCGCGGCGAGCCAGCCCGCGGGGACCCGAACGTCGTCGTCACAGAATGCGATGTAGCGGCCGAGCGCCGCTTCGACGCCGCGGTTGCGCGACTTACCGCGGTTGGGTTCGGGCTGCCAGAGATACCGCACGGGCCGGCTCGCGTTCGCGTACGCCTCGACCTCGGCGCGCGTGCCGTCGGTCGACCCGTTGTCGACGACGATGACTTCGAAGGGCGGTGCATCTGCCTGAGCCTGTAGCGACTCGAGCGCGCCGGCCAGAAAGTCGCGCCGGTCCTTCGTTGCGATGACGACGGAGAACTCCATCGCGTAATCTCGTCGCTATGCGGCCGCAAGGCGCAAGAGTGAATCGGCCATTCGGTCGGCTGCGCCCGCGTGATCGCGATAGAGCCCGGCGAGCGCCTCGCCGGCCGACGATATCCAAACCGGGTCGTCGTAGGAGTCGAGCGCCGTGCGCGCGATCCTTGCCGGCGTCACCGTCCCGTGCACCTCGCGAATCAGCGTTTTGCCCGCATCGATGTTCGGCTGGGTGTGATGGCGGAAGCGGTGTGATACTGCGACCGCGGCCGCACGCTTGAGCGGGACGCCGACAAGCGGAACGCGGTTGAGATAGGTGAGTGGTCCGTTGATCGTCACCAACTCGGGGGCATTCAACGGCGTGATCGTAATGGCGGGTTTACCAAGCACAGCGAGTTCGATGGTCTTCGTTCCGGGAATCGTGAGGACCAGCCGGGCGCGGCGCGCTGCGGCAAGCCCGTTGCGCAGGAGCGGAACGCGCACTTCGCGCCGGTCATCCTCCAAAAACTCCCGCTCGTCTTCCACGACGAGCCGGCCTCGGCGCCCGAACATCCGCGGATGGCCGCCGCCCTCGATCGCCGCTTTGACGTGCGCGCGCGAGGTGAAAGGCGATATGGCAAACGCGATCGGCAGGCCCGGACGATCGCGCAGCATTCGCAGCGCGACCGCGAAGAAAAACGGTATCAAATTCTCTACTTCGTAGGTGCGCGAGCCGGGCATGATGAGGATCCCGTCCTCCGGCGAGCCCTCCTCTCGCGCCTGCGCGGCTTCGAAGAGCGCGCCGTCGATCGCAAGGTTTCCAACGCGCTCGATCCGATCGCGCGGAATGCCCCAACCTTCGAGTTGTTCGACGTTGTGCGCGTCGACGGCGAAGGCCCGCTCGAAGAGCGTGCGATACGACCGCCGGGAGAACTTGTAGGTCGCGGCGTGACCGTGCAGGCGTGCGTGCACGCGCCTCGCGTGCAAGAGATCGCCGCCGATATACTGCACGATGTCGACGCTGGCCGGCAGATCCTCGAGCCGTCCGCCGAGCGCAAATCGCAGATACCGCTTCGGATCGTACACGTGAGCCGCAGGGAACCACTGCTGCAGCATCTCGGCCTCGAAGCCGCTCGCGTAGTCGTCGGGGACGAGAAAAACGAAAGCCTCCAAATCGGGCCGGCGGGCGTAGAGCGATCGCAGCAGAGGCCGCAGCCAGCCGGCCACCTCGCCGGGACCGTTAGCCGTGACGGCTATACGCATCGAGGATGCGGGCGATCGTCTCCGTCGTGCTCTTGCCCGAAGCGTGCGGCGCCAGTGCGATTCGGCCGCCGTGGCTCAGCACGACGCTTCGTTCCGGAAGCTCGTCCTCGCGGTACTGCTCGCTCTTGACGTGAACGTCGGGGCGAATCCGATCGAGAACGACCTCTGGCGTGAGATCGGCAAACCCGACGACGGCGTCGACGCTGCGCAGCGCGCACAACAGCGCCGCGCGATCGGCAAAGGGTACGATCGGGCGTGCGCGCCCCTTGAGCCGTCTGACCGAATCGTCCTCGTTGAGCCCGACGATCAAAGCATCGCCTTGCTCGCGCGCCCACGCGAGGTACGCAACGTGACCCGCGTGCAGCACGTCGAAACAGCCGTTCGTGAAGACGACGGTGCGTCCACGCGAACGCTTTTCGTCGCGCCACTCGACGGCGCCGTCGACGTCGAAAAGCCGAGCCGAAAATGGAGCGTGCTCGTTCACGCCGTCGCCGGTTCGACCAGCGCGACGATCTCCTCGGGCGAGGCCGTCGCCGTTCCGAGCTTCTCGACGACCACCCCGGCGGCGAAGTTTGCCAACTGCATCGCCTGCTCGATCGAAGCACCGGCGGCGAGCGCGAGCGCCAGCATCGCGATGACGGTATCGCCCGCGCCGCTGACGTCGTAGACGGTTCGCGCTACCGACGGAATCGTCAATCGCTCTCCGTTTCGCCCGAAGAGCGACATGCCGTGTTCGCCTTGCGTGATGACCGCGTAGCGGCAATCCAGCATCTCGATCAGCCGTAGGCCCGCTACTTCGAGGCTCGCTTCGTCGACGATCGTTATGCCGGTCATGGTCGACGCCTCGCCGGCATTGGGCGCGACGCAGGTCACCCCGCGCAGCAAGCCGACGTTGAGCGGCTTTGGATCGGCTAACACGAGCGGGCAGAGCGATGCGGCCTCGACGATCTCGCGCGAGAGCAGTCCCTTCGCGTAATCGCTGAGAATCACGCCGTCGCATTGCGCCGCACGCTCGCGCACGAAGGCGGCGACGCGCGAACGGTCCACGCCCTCCAGCGGCGCGGTCGACTCCCAATCTGCGCGCACAACCTGCTGATTGTGGGCGACGACGCGCGTCTTACGCGTCGTCGGGCGATCGTCCAGCGTGACGATCCCGCTGTCGTCCACTTGCTGTTCGCCCAACAAGCGTCGCACTTGTACGCCGAAGTCGTCGTCGCCGACGGTTCCCGCAAAGACGACGTTCGCCCGAAGTGCCCGCAGGTTATTTGCGACGTTGCCGGCGCCCCCGAGCGTAAACGAGTGGTCGACGACGGCGACGACGGGAACCGGCGCCTCCGGCGAGATGCGGGTCACCGTTCCCCAAATCCATTCGTCGATCATCAGATCGCCGATGACGAGAATGCGCCGTCCGTTCGCGCGCTCAAAGAGCGTCCGGGCGTCGGGCGCCATTATTGACGTCATCGCAGACCGTCTTCGAAAATCAGGCGCTGTTCGACAAGATCGCAGACGATATGCGCCATTACTTGATGAACCTCTTGAACGATCGCGGCATAGCCGTCCGGCCCCATGAGGACGTAATCGGCGTGATCCGCGACCTTGCCGCCGCCGTTACCGGTGAAGGCCACCGTTACGGCGCCGCGTTGTTTGGCCGCCTCGAGCGCGAGCACGATGTTGCGCGATCCGCCGCTGGTCGTCATCCCGATTACGACGTCACCGGGCGCGACGAACGCTTCGACCTGCCGCGAGAAGACGCGATCGTATCCGTAGTCGTTGCCAACGCAGGTGAGGGTTGAGGAGTTTACCGAGAGCGCCTCGCTGTGCAGCCCGGGCCGTTCGCGCAGATACCGGCCCGAAAGCTCGGCGGCCATGTGCTGGGCCTCGGCAGCGCTTCCTCCGTTGCCGCACCAGAGGATCTTCTTGCCCGCGCGCAGCGCGCCGACGAGGGCATCGACGATCGCTTCGACCTGCGGGCGATAACGCGCCTCGTCGAGCAGCCCGCTGCGGTCGGCGAGCAGCTCGTCGAAGCCGCGCTCCGCGTGATAGTCGGGAGCGGCTTTGCTCACGAGTGCGGCTCGATCCAGAAGAGATCCTCACCCTGCGAGACGAGCTCGCCGTTGCCCGGAACGATTCGCAGAATCGTGCCGGCGTAGTCGCTTTGAATTTCGTTAAAGAGCTTCATCGCTTCGAGGACGCAGACAACGTCGCCGATCTCGACGCGATCGCCGACCTCGACGTACGGCACCGCATCCGGCGACGAAGCGCGATAGAACACGCCGGTCAAGGGAGCGGCGACTTTAGTGACGTTGGCGGGTGCGGTTGGCGAGGTTTGCTCGGCCGAGGCCGGAGCCGGCGGCGCCCACGCCTCGGCCGCGTCCGCTCCGCGCCGGGAAAGCTCGTAAATCGCATCGCCGAGCTTGACCTTGATCGTATCGAGGTCGTGCTCGTGCATGAGCTCGAGCAGCTCTCGCAGCGTTTTTGTCTCCTCGGCATAGCGCTCGTCCATTACAGACCCGCTTCTACGAGAAGCTCCACAAGGACTCTTACCGTATGCAGCGGCACCGCGCGGTCGCTGCGCGACTCGAGGTCTCGCAAGATCGCCTCTCCCGCAGCGAGCTCCTCACTGCCCACGATCAACGCGTAGCGAGCTCGATTGCGGTCGGCGATCTTCAGCTGCGCCAAAAGCTTGCGTTCCAGATAATCCATATAGGTCGGCGAGTTCAAGGATCGGCGCAGCTCGACGACGACCGGCGCCAGCGTAGCGCGCGCCTGCGCGCCGAGCGCAATTGCCTGCAATCCTCGCCTCGGTCCCTCTGGCTGCGCGCCGCCGGCGCGCAGCGTCATTAAGAAGCGCTCCATTCCCAGCGCGAAGCCGACCGCGGGAACGGCAGGGCCGCCGAGCGACTCCACAAGGCCGTCATATCGGCCGCCGCCGCACAGACTGTTTTGCGATCCGAGGACACCTGAGGTGAACTCGAAGACGGTTCGGCAGTAGTAATCGAGACCGCGCACGATGCGCGGGTTGAGCACGTACGCAATGCCGGACAAATCGAGATACGACCTCAGCGCGTCGAAGTGCTCGCGGCACTGCGCGCAGAGAAAGGATTCGAACCGCGGGGCGCTCGCAATAAAGGGCGCGTCGGCCGGATCCTTGCTGTCGAGCAGCCGGAGCGGGTTGCGCTCGATGCGGCGCAGCGACTCGGGCGAGAGAACCGCGGCGTGCGGTCGAAAGTGCTCGACCAGCGCTTGACGATAACGCGGGCGGCACTGCTCGTCGCCGATGGAGTTGATGTTGAGCACCGCGTCCTCGATGCCGTGTCCCCGGATCAGCTCCCACGCGAGCGAAATCACTTCGAGATCTGCTTCCGGTCCTTCGAAGCCGAAGCACTCAACGCCGAATTGATGCGACTGGCGATAGCGCCCCTTCTGCGGGCGCTCGTAACGGAAGATCGGCCCGATGTAGTAAAGCCGCAGCGGTCCCTGCGCGAAGAGGTGGTGCTCGAGCGCCGCCCGGACGACCGGGGCCGTCCATTCCGGGCGCAGGGTGAGGCTGCGTTCGCCGCGGTCCTCGAACGTATACATCTCTTTTTCGACGATGTCGGTCTGTTCGCCGACGCCGCGGACGAAAAGGTCGGTCGACTCGAAGACCGCCGTGCGGATCTCGCCGTAGCCGAAGCGCGCCGCGAGCGCGTGAATACGCGCCTCGAGTTCGTTCCAACTCGTCGACTCTGGGGGATAGAAATCTTGCGTGCCGCGCGGAGCGCTGATCGATTCAGGCATATCCCGGCACCCCCCGTTCGCCGACACCGCGCACTAGCCATTGCGCGACGGCGCGTGATAGCCGTCCGTGCGCATCGCGCTCTACGGAGCGGCGCCGCTGGCGCTTGCGCTGCTCTTTTCACCCGACTTGCTGCGCGGTGCGCTGGCCTCGGCCGCGAGCACGCTCTTCGAGGCAACGCCCTTCGTGCTGGCTGCCGCAATCGTCGCACGTCTGCTGCGCCGTCCGGGCGCCGCGGCATTTCTAGGATGCGGCTGCGGCAGCGGCCCATCGGCCCGGTCGCTGCCCGCGGCGGTCGCAACCTGCATGATCTTCGGACCGATCGTCGCGGCGGCACGTCTTTCGGCCGCGATCGTGACCGCGAGGGCGCTGCGCCGGCGATTCCACGCTGCCTGCCCGCACGAGCCGGCGGATCTCGCCGGCGAGCTGGCCGAACTTCTTCCGGCGGCGCTGGCGGCCGGCGCCGCGATGCAATTCGGCGGCGCGCTCAACCCCGCGCGTCTCCCGCCGGTGCTCTGCATGCTGGCGGGCGGCCTGCTCGGATTTGCGGCTGCGCCCTGCGCGTTGGGCGCCGTCGCCATCGCCGGAGCGCTTCATGCCCGTTCGCCGCTGGCGGCGACGGCTTTCCTCTGCGTCGCGGGCATCGTCGATCTGCGCGCGTTATCGAGCCGGCGGGCACGTCACGCCGCGTCGCGATGCGCTGGCATACGCGCTGCTCGCCGTGGCGCTCGGCGCCGTCGCACTGCGCGGGGGTGATGCGCTGGTCCATCCTGCGTTGGCTCCGGTGCTCGGCTTTTCGGCGGCGATCGCGCTCGCCGGCGCAGCCAGACACCGCCGCGAGATCTCGCCGGCACAGCGCGCGGCCCCAATCTTGATGCTCGCCGGCCTCTTCACCGCGGCCCCGCCCCCTCCGTATTACGCGACCGAAACGACGCTCAGCGGCCTCTTCCCGGGAGAGCGCTTGACGTTTACCGGGACGCTGGTGCGGGACGGATCGCACATCGCAGTCGTCCGCTACGCGATTACCTGCTGCCGCGCCGACGCCTCGCCGGTCGTCGTCCGCCTCGATCGAGCGCCGCCGTACGAAGCCGGCACGTGGCTTCGTGTCGACGGCCGTATCGACGGCGATCTCCGGCTCAAGGCCGCCCGGACGCAGCGAATAGCGCCTCCGATCGACCCGTTCGTCTATCGTTAGACGGCTATGCGGGGCGCGGAGTCTTCCTCGGCTCGAGCAGTTCGACCGGGATTCCGTTGGGATCCTCGATGAAGGCGATCGCACGCATGCCGCTCGGCGATTTATAAACATCTTTGAGAATCTTGACGCCGTTGGTCTTCAGCGCGTCGACGTACTGCTGCAAGTCGCCGTCGACCTCGATCGCGAGATGCTCGTACCGGTTGCCCAATGCGTACTCGGGATGATCTTCGAGATCGTACACGAGCTCGACGTACGCATCCCAGCCGCTTCCGACGAACGCCATATCCGCGTTCCCCAGATAGTGAAATGGTCCGTCGAGCAGCCGCAGGCCGAGCTTCTCGGTATAGAACTCGATCGATTCCTTCATGTCGTTGACGAAGATCGAAGTATGGAGAAAGCGAGGCATAGCGGTCGGCTTAGCCTCCGGCGCCGAAGTGCCTGCCGCCTCATAGACCGGCGCCTAATGCAAAAAGTAACGGTAGCTGGAGAAGACGAGGGCAACGTCGAGTGAGTCGGCGGCGGCGATGACTTCCGCGTCGCGAACGGAGCCGCGCGGCGCGATGATCGCCGTGCAGCCGCCCTCGACCGCAGCCTCCAACCCGTCGGGAAAAGGAAAGAAGCCGTCACTTGCACAGGCCGCACCGCGAGCGTGCTTGCCGGCACGCCGCGCGGCGATTTTGACCGCGCTTACGCGATTGGTCTGCCCCGCGCAAATTCCGCGGGTCGTGCCGCCCCCGACGATGACGATGCCGTTGCTCTTGACGTGACGCACGACGTCCCAGGCAAAGGCCAGGTCGTGCCACTGCTGCGCGCTGGGGTGGCGCCGGCTCACGACGTGCCATTCCTCGACGGGCGCCGACGGATCGTCGTTCTCCGCCAAGACGCCGCCGAGCGCGCTGCGCAGACGAAGTTCGTGCGCAAGTTCGTCGGGAACCGATCCGGCGAACTGCATGATCCGCAGGTTGCGCTTCTTTTTAAGCAGGTCGAGCGCTTCGGGCGCGAAGGCCGGCGCGGCGACGATTTCGAGAAAGTAGCCGCTCAGCGTCAGGGCGGCTTCCACGTCGATCGGTGCGTCGGCAGCGACGATTCCGCCGTATGCCGAGACGGGGTCGGCTTCGAGCGCCTCACGCACTGCAAGGGCGACGCCCGACCGTTGTGCGACGCCGCACGGGATCGTGTGCTTCACGACCGCCGCGCGAACGAAGCGCGCCCGATCGCTGCCGAACTCGGCGCCCAGCGGCGCGCGCGAAAGCAGACGCAGCGTCGCGTCGAGATCGAGCAAATTATTGTATGACAGCGCTTTGCCGTGCAGCTGCGCGGGAAGCCGCTGTGGCCGGTCGAGATAGAACGCCGCGCGCTCTTGCGGATTGGTTCCGTAGCGAAGCCGTTTAGCAAGGGGGAGCGTCAGCGCGAGCGCTCCGGGCAGTTCGCTCGGCAGAACCTCGCCCGCGGCGGCGAGATAATGCGAGATTGCGACGTCGTACTCGGCGGTACGTTCGAAGGCCGCGATCGCCAGGCGGCGGCGTAAGGCGACCGGCACTTCCCCCGTTTCGATCGCTCGGGCGTACTCGGAGTACTGCGAGGGGTGCGTCAGTACGGCGACGTGTTCGAAGTTTTTCGCGGCCGCCCGCATCAGCGCGACGCCGCCGACATCGATCTGTTCGATCGCTTCGCGTGGCGACGCGCCCGGTCGCGCGACGGTTGCTTCGAACGGATACAGGTTGACGACGACCGCGGCGATCTCGGGAATCGCGTACTTTTCCGCTTGCGACCGGTGCTCTTCGTCGGCACGATCGTAAAGGATCGCTCCGAAGATCTTCGGGTGGAGGCTCTTTACGCGTCCGCCGAAGAGCGCCGGAAAACCGGTTACGTCTTCGACCGCACGTGCTGCCACGCCGGACTCTGCGAGATAGGCTGCGGTACCGCCGGTGGCATAGATCTCGAAGCCGTGGCGCTCGAGCGCCTGCGCCAGTTCCGCGGCCCCGGTTCGATCTGAAAGCGAGAAGAGCGCCGCCGTGCGCCGCGCGCCCGGCACGGCGTCACGCAACCGACATTTCCGTCTCGGCCGCGAGCTCGGCCGAAACGATCGCGCTCACGCCGGCTTCCTTCGTCGTCACTCCATACATGCGATCCGCTGTCTCCATCGTCTTCTTGTTGTGGGTGACGATCACCATCTGCGACGCGGCCGCAAACTCGCGCACCAGTTGCGAGAACCGCTCGATGTTTGCGTCGTCGAGCGCGGCGTCGACTTCGTCGAGCAAATAGAACGGAGCCGGTTTGGTTTCGATGAGCGCAAAGATCAGCGCGGCCGCGGTCATCGCGCGTTCGCCGCCCGAGAGAGCCGCCAGCGGCATCTGTTTTTTCCCCGGAGGCTGAACCGCGATCTCGATACCCGTCTCGTTGAGGTTGTCCGGTTCGGTCTGCCACATCTTCGCATAACCGCCGACGAAGAGCCGCTCGTACATTCGAGAAAACGCCGCGGCGACGCGCTCGAACGTCTGGTTGAATTGCACTTGGCTCTCGCGCTCGATTTCGGCGATCGATTCGAGGAGCGTCGCCCTGGCCTTGGCCAAATCTTCGAGCTGCGTACGCAGGAACTGTTCGCGCTGCGCGACTTCATCGCGCTCCAACTCGGCATTCAGATTGACGTTGGCTTCGATGCGTGCGAGATCGTCGCGCAGCTTCGGAAGCTCGTCGACGACCGCGTCGTCCTCGTCGCGATAGCGTGCTTCGACGTCGGCGCACTCCCGCGTAGTCGCCGGATGCTGCGCGAACTGTGAGACGAGCATGCCCAGCTCCGCCTCGATCTGCGCGAGCCTCGTGCGGTGACGCTCGCCGCCCGCGACGGCTTCGCGCTCTTCCAGTTCGGCCACGCGCAGGTCCGATTCGACGCGAGCCTGTTCGGTAACGAGCTCCTCGCGCTTACCGCGCGCGGCCTCGAGCTCTCCGTCGAGTGAAGCGATTCCGCGCCACAGCCCGTCGACGCGAGCGTGTGCGGTGCGCGTCTCCTCCATCAGCGCCGCGATCTCCGCGAGCATCTGTTCGCGCGCCATCGTCGATCGCACGCTATCCGCGTCGAGCATCCCCAGGCGGGCCTTCGCTGCGTCGCGTTCCGCCGTCAGCGCCGCGCTTCGTTCGCGCAGATGAGCGGCGCGATCGCTCGCCCCGGTCTGCGCCTCTTGCGCGGCGGCAATCTCTGCCCGTACGCGCTCGAGCGCGTTCTCCAGCCGCGTGCGTTCGCTCTCACTGCGCTCCGCCTCCGGCTCGCGGCGCTCGAATCCGAGCTCCAGCTCGCGCGTTCGCGCGACCTGTTCGCGCAGCGCGGCCGCGCCGGCGCGGGCCGTCTCGAGCTCCGCCTTCGTCCGCGCGACGTCGCCCGTCAGTGCCTCGACCTGCGCCCGCGAACCAACGAGCTGCGCCTCTGCCTGCGCTTGCCGCTCGCGCGCCGCGTCGCGTTGCGCGATCGCCGCTTCCGCGTGCAGATGCGCCGCGCGCAGCGCGGTTTCGCTCTCTTCGAGCTTGACGCGCATGCCGACGAGCGACTCGCGAAGACTCGCTGCCAAGAGTCGCCGCGAGAGGATCGAGCGCTCGCGCACGAAGCGGCCGCCGGTGATCGCGCCGCCGCCGGTGATCTGCTCGCCGCCCAGCGTGACGATCGTGTCGCGTACGCCTCGTCCGCGGACCAGCTCGATTCCCGTCTCGAGGCGATCGACGATCAGCACGTTGCCGACGAGAAAATTGACGATTCCCGCGTAGCGAGGCGCGGTTTGCAGCAGCGTGTGCGCGTAGCCGAGCATGCCGGGGATTCCTTCGAGCTTCGCGTCGAGCGTTCGTCCGGTGCGATCGGCAAGCGTATCGAGCGGCAGAAAGGTCGCGCGGCCGGCCTCTTTTCGATTGAGGAACTCGACGCACCGCTCGGCATCCTCGGAGGTCGTCGTTACGACGTTCGAGAGGCGCGCCCCGAATGCGACGTCCATGGCGCGCGCAAAGCGTTCGCTGGTCGTTATGAGGTTCGAGACGATCTCTTCGATGCCGTGCAGCTCGCCGCGCTGCCAGGCTTCGACGACGGCGCGCGTGCCCGGCACGTGCCCCTCGAGTGAATTCTCCAGCTCCTCGATCGTGTGCAGGCGAGACTGTGCCGCGGCAACCTCGCCCGACCGGTCCCGCTGCACCGAGAGCGCGGCTGCGACCTCGGTTTGCGCGGTCGAGACCCGCTGCTCCGCATTTTCGGCCCGCCCGCGCGCTTCGAGCAGCTCCGCCTCCAGCGCGGCGACGGCGCGCTTGCGCTCCTCGTAACGATGGGCGGCTGCGCCGGCGGCGATCTCGGTCTGCTCGGTGCGATCGCGTGCGGCCCGCTCTTCGCGCTCGAGGCGCTCGCCTTCGCTGCGGGCGCTCTCGGCCTGAACGCGCCGCTCCGCTTTGCGCGTGGCGATTTCCGCGGCGCGTGCCTCGACCTCTCGCAGCTCGGTGAAAACGCTCTCCAGCTGCGCGCGTGCCCGAGCCAGGGCGGCCGACGCCGCCAGCTCGCCGTCGCGCGCCTCTTCGAGCTCGGCCCCCAGCGGTACCAGCAGTTCTTCGAGGCGCGTGGTCGCGGCAACGAGCGAAGTCCGTTCTTGTTCTACGCGTTGCACGTCTTGCGACGTCTGCGTCGATTGCCGTTCGAGCGCTTCGCGCCGCGCGAGCGCGGCCGCGTACTCGGCTTCCAGGCGGGCGACCCCGGCGCGTTCGTTCTGAACCTTCGAACGCAGCTCCTCGAGCTGCAGTTCGCAACGGTACGCTTGGGTTCGCAGCGCGGCGGCCTCGGCGCCGCGCGCCGCCGCTCTTGCCGCAGCCCCCGCACGCTGCTCCTCCTGCTTCTCGAGCTCGATGCGCAGCTGCGCGCGCTCCGCGCGGCGCGAAGCGCCCGCGCGCAAGTATCCTAAAATCTCCAGATCGCGCACGCGCGTGCTGATACGCCGATAACGCTTTGCGCGGCGCAGCTGCGTGTCCAGCTCGGGAATCCGCCGTTCGAGCTCGGCGATCAGGTCGCTGATGCGAATCGCGTTCTGCTCCGTGCGTTCGAGGCGGCGCATCGACTCATGCTTGCGCGCCAAGAACTTACCGATGCCCGCGGTCTCTTCGAAGAGCGCGCGACGCTCGGCGGGCTTGCTGACGAGAATCGCGTCGATCTGACCTTGAGAGACGATCGCGTAGGAACCCGGCCCGAGACCCGTACCCATGACCAGCTCGATGACGTCGCGTAGGCGAACCTGCGCGCGATTGATGAAGTATTCGCTCTCTCCGACGCGGTAGGCGCGCCGGGTGATCTCCACCTCGCTGAAGTCGATCGGCAGCGCGCGATCGGCGTTGTCGAACAGAATCGAGACTTCGGCGAGGCCCAACGGCTTGCGAGCCTCGTTGCCGGCAAAGATCACGTCCTCCAAACGTCCCGAGCGCAGGCTCTTCGTCGACGTCTCGCCCAGCACCCAACGGAACGCGTCTACGAGATTGGACTTCCCCGAACCGTTCGGGCCGACGATTGCCGTGACGCCGTCCCCGAACTCGAGCGTCGTCGGCTCGGCGAACGTCTTGAATCCGAAGGCTCGGACTTTTCTGAGCTTCACGTGCTTGCCGCGACGCCCTGTTGGTCGCCGATCGTCAGTGTGAGCAGCGCCGCCTTCGCAGCCTCCTGCTGCGCGGCTTTTTTCGACGGCCCCCGACCTTTGCCCAAGACTTTTCCGTTCACCGTTACCTTCGAGTTGAAAGCCGGACACTGCGGAGTGCCGCGGCTGGTCTCGCGATAGATGGGCGTTCCGGCGAGATGCTCCTGTGCGTAGTGCTGCAGACGCGTCTTGGAATCGAGAAGCGCGTCGGGCGAGTGATCCAGCGCTTCGATGTGCGACGCGACGACGAAAGCGCGCGCCTTTTCCAAACCGAAGCGCAGAAAGAGCGCTCCCACAAAGGCTTCGAACGCGTCGGCCAGTACCGAGGTGTTCTCGCTCCCGCCGGCCGCGCGCATCCCCGCTCCGAGCAGCGCGAGATCGGAGAATCCGAGCCGCCTGGCGGTGCGCGCGAGCTGGGCATCGTTGACGATCGCCGCTTTGCGCAGGGTCAAGAGACCTTCAGGCTCCTCCGGAAAGCGCTCGAAGAGCCAACCGGCGGCGATGCATCCGAGAACCGAATCGCCGAGAAACTCCATCCGGTCGTTCGAGCTGCCGCCGCGCTCTTTCGCGTGGCTCTGGTGCACGAACGCGCCCTCAAAGAGGCTCAGGTCGCGCAGTTGGCGCACACCGGCGACTCGCAGCAGCGCGCGTAACCTTCGCCGGTACGCCTCACCACTCACGTGGGCTCCTCATCGAACGCACGGCGCGGCCTTAGCCGGGGCGAACCTTACCGAAGACGATCACGCTGTTGTGACCGCCGAATCCGAACGAGTTCGAGAGCGCGACGCGAATTGGCGCGCTGCGCGCGACGTTGGGGACGTAGTCGAGCGTGCAGTCGGGATCCGGAAACTCGTAATTGATCGTCGGCGGCATGAGGTCGTTGTAGACGGCGAGGGCCGTCGCGACCCCCTCGATCCCTCCGGCGGCGCCGAGCGCGTGGCCATGCATCGACTTGGTCGAACTTACGCCGATGCGGGTAGCGTGCTCGCCAAACGTCCGCTCGATCGCCTTCGACTCCGCGGGATCGCCCATCGGCGTCGAGGTGCCGTGAGCGTTGATGTAATCGACGTCCTCCGGGCCGACGTTCGCGCCGGCAAAAGCTCGCGTGAGCGCAAGTCGGACGCCGTTGCCCTCAGGATCGGGCGCGACCAAGTCGTAGGCGTCGGCGGACTGACCGTAGCCGAGCACCTCGCAGTAGATGGAGGCGCCGCGTGCACGCGCGTGTTCGTACTCCTCGAGCACGAGAATGCCCGCCCCCTCGCCCAGCACGAATCCGTCTCGCTCACGATCGAAGGGGCGGCTGGCTTTAGCCGGATCATCGTTGCGCGTCGACATCGCGCGCATCGAGCAGAAGCCGCCGATGGCCAGCGGCGAGACCGTCGCCTCGCTGCCGCCGGTGATCATCGCGATGGCATCGCCGTAGACGATGGCGTTGTACGCGGTGACGATCGCGTCGTTACCGCTCGCGCAGGCGCTCGCGGCGGCAAAGAACGGCCCTTGGTATCCGTAGGCCATCGAGATGTGCGCCGGCGCCGCATTAGCCATGAGCATCGGAATGAAGAAGGGCGTGACCTTCGACCACGTTCCGTTCTCGTTGGCTTTTTCGGAGTTGAGCCAAAAGGTGATGATCCCCCCGATGCCGGTTCCGATCACGCCGCCGACACGCGCTTTGAACTCCGGGTCGTCGGGAAGCTTCGCATCGGCGATCGCCTCGCGCGCCGCCACGAAGGCGAACTGCGTAAAACGATCCATTCGCCGCGCCTCTTTACGCCCGATCAGCTGTTCGGGGTACCAGTCCTTTACCTCGCCGGCGAAGCGCGTTATGAAGTCGCTCGCGTCAAACGCCGTGATCGGCGCGATTCCGGATTCTCCCGAAATCAGGCGCCTCCAGAAGTCTTCGCGGGTGTTGCCGACGGGGGTCACCGCCCCGAGCCCCGTCACGACGACTCGTCGACGGGCAGGCGGCTGCATACTAGAGGGGCTCAAAACTTCAGCAAGTTACGGCAGCGTCGGGGAGTGGTCCCCCTCACTGCGGTGCCGCCGCGCTTGCGCTGACTCGGCGCGGCGGATATAATCAGGGGCTGTCTGCCACAAAGGGTGTGGGGCATTACTCGATCACCGAAGGGACGTTATGAAGCGGACGTATCAGCCGCACAATCGCCGGCGTAAGCGCGTGCACGGATTCCTGGAACGCATGAGCACCAAGGCGGGCCGCAGAGTGCTCGCACGCCGCCGGAAGAAGGGACGCCATCGCCTCACCGTCTGATGCAGCGGTTGGCGAGTCTTCGCCGTCAGGCGGATTTTGCACGGCTGCGTCGGGCGGGACGCCGCGTTTCGACCAAGAGTCTCACCATCTACCGCAGTGATTCGCTCGCGGACGATACTTCGCTTGTGGGCATCACGGTAAGCAAAGCGATCGGAAAGGCCGTGGTGCGCAACAAACTGCGTCGACGTTTGTCGGCGATCGTCCGCGAGGCGCTCCCGTCGTGCGGGCCGATGCGCCTGCTCCTGGTGCCGCGCCCCTCGGCCGTGCGTGCCAGCTTCGCCGATTTGAAGGGCGAAGTAACTTCAGCCCTGGATCCGGCGTAGAAGTGCCCGTGAGAAGCGTCGCTCTGGGGCTCATTCGCGGCTATCAGCTGGTTATCTCGCCGCTGCTGCCGCCCGCCTGCCGCTTCTATCCGAGCTGCTCGCAGTACGCGCTGGTCGCGATCCGCGAGCACGGAGTTTTGCGTGGTGCGTGGCTGGCCGCCCGGCGGCTAGGCCGCTGCCACCCCTGGAATCCGGGCGGGGTCGACTTCGTCCCGGGCGCAGAGCCGAGGTAACGCGTGCACCTTCTTCTCGCGGCGTCGTGGCTCGATCCCATCGTCAATTTTCTCTCTGGGGTCGTGATGGCGATCGACAAGCCGGTGGGCAACCTCGGCTGGAGCCTGATCATCCTGGCGGCGCTGATTCGCCTGGTTTTCTGGCCGCTCAATACCGCGCAGTTCAAAGCGTTCATCAAGATGCAGAAGATCGCGCCGCTGCTCAAACGCGTGCAGGAACGGTACAAAGACGATCGTCAGAAGCAG
This sequence comes from Candidatus Cybelea sp., assembly GCA_036489315.1. Classification (NCBI taxonomy): domain Bacteria; kingdom Bacillati; phylum Vulcanimicrobiota; class Vulcanimicrobiia; order Vulcanimicrobiales; family Vulcanimicrobiaceae; genus Candidatus Cybelea; species Candidatus Cybelea sp. The sequence goes on along the minus strand of DASXFZ010000064.1, from coordinate 124,627 downwards.
CAGCAAGAGACGATGGCGCTCTACAAAGAGCACGGCGTGAACCCGCTCGCAGGCTGCTGGCCGATGCTGGTCCAGTACCCGGTGATCATCAGCGTCTACTACGTCGTGCTCAATCACAAAGGTCTCTTCGCAAATCAGAATTGGCTCTGGATCGGCAGCGCCTTTACCAAAGGGGCGAGCGCCCCGGCGATCTTCGGAACGCCGGTCTTTGCCGCGAGCCTCGCGGTTCCCGATCTCATTTTGATTCTGTTTTACGCGGCCTCGATGTATTTCAGCATCCGCTACGTCAGCCAGCCGGCGACCGATCCTCAGCAGGCACAGATGCAGCGCACCATGGCCTGGATATCTCCGGTGATGCTCGGCTTTTTCGGCTGGCGCTATCACTGGCCATCGGCGATGGTCCTGTACTGGTTCTCTTACAATATCCTAACGATGGGACAGCAGTTTTTCTTACTGCGGCGCTACCATCAACCACTCGCGCTCATCGACAGCGAGCACCCGATTACCGAAAGCGTCGGAGCCGATGCGGGCAAGCCGAAAGAGAACGGTGCGAAGGCGATCTCGAGCGGCAACGGTGTCGCAAAATCCAATCCGCAACGCTCGGCGCGTTCCTCGCGGTCGAAGCGTAAGAACAAATAAGGCTCGTAAGAAAGCACCAATCATGTTGTACGAAGACGATTTCGAGTTCGAGGAGCAGCCCGCCGACGTTCGGGACCGCACTATCGGCGGAAAGTCGGGCGGCGGCCGCGGCGGCGGTACGCGGCGGCGCGATACCCGGCGCAGCGGTCCTCCGGCGCGCCAGGCCGCCGAGCTGCCGGACGAGGCGAAGCCCGCGGGAGAGCTCTTGCGTGAAATCTTGGAGCGAATGGGCGGCGGCCCGACCGAGATTTATTACATTTCCCGCCCCGAAGGCGAGTATTTGGAGGTCGCGGGGCCGCACCTCGGGATGCTCATCGGGCGCCACGGCAACACCCTCGAAGCCCTCAACCTCGTCTTCAACAACGCCTTCAATGCCGGCGTGCGCAACAATCGGCACTACTATACGATCGACGCCGAAGGCTACCGCGCGCATCGCGCCGAGCAGCTCAAAAGCCTTGCGCTGGCGACCCTCGAGCGATGCGTGCGTGAGAAAGCGCCGCAGAAGCTCGAGCCGATGCTGCCCTCCGAGCGAAAGATCGTTCATCTGGCGCTCGCCGATTCGGAGCTCGTCCGCACGGAATCGGAAGGCGAAGAGCCGGAACGGCGCGTCGTAATTTTTCCTCGCTGACGACGGTACCTGACGAGACGATCGTCGCCGTTGCGACGCCGCCCGGAACCGGCGCCGTCAGCATCGTCCGCATCAGCGGGCCGGCCGTGGACCGGCTGGCAAAGCGCTTCGTGCGTACCAAGTCCCCGTTTCGGCCGCGGATCGCCACTCGAGCGACGCTGCTGGATGAAAGCGGCGAACCGCTCGACCACGGCCTGGCGCTGCTTTTTCCGGCGCCGCACAGCTACACGGGCGAGGACCTGCTCGAGCTGCAGACTCACGGGTCTCCGGTGGTCGTGCGGGAAGTCGTTCGCGCCCTGCTCGGTGGCGGGGCCCGTCTCGCCCAGCCCGGGGAGTTCACGCGCCGCGCTTTTTTCAATGGCAAGCTAGGGCTGCACGAAGCGGCCGCGGTCGCCGATCTCATCGACGCCCAGACGCGGCGCGCCGCCCGCGCAGCGCTGGCAAATCTCGAGAGCGGCGTCGGCGGCGAGGTCCGGGAAACTCGCGCCGGGCTGCGGGCAGTCGTCGAAGAGCTCGAGGGAGCGATCGATTTTCCCGACGAGGTCCCCGAACCGAATCGCGCCGCCCTCGCGCAGCGGATCGCGCCGCTTTACGAGCGGCTCGAGCGCCTGAGACTGGATGGTGAGGCGGGGCGCGTTCTGCGGGAGGGCCTAGCGGTGGCGATCGTGGGGCCCCCGAATGCCGGCAAATCTTCGCTGCTCAATGCCCTGCTGGGCACGCAGCGGGCGATCGTCTCGGAGATCCCCGGAACGACCCGCGACACGATTGAGGAGGTCCTCGCCGTCGACGGCGTCCCCGTCCGGTTAATCGATACCGCCGGAATCCGCAGCCATGCCGACCGCCTGGAGGCCTCCGGAATCGCCCGATCTCAGGCGGCCCTCGAGGCGGCCGACATCGCTTTGGTCGTGCTTGACGGCTCCCAGCCTTCGGGCCCCGACGCCGATCGGCTCCTCGAACGCACGTCGGAAAAGACTCGCATTCTCTACCTCAACAAGGCCGATCTGGGGGCCGACGCGGCCCTTGCGCGCCGACTTCCGGAAGCCGTCGCCGGAAGCGTCCGCGAACCGGCGACGCTCCAAGCCTTGCGCGACGCGATCGCGCAGGCGGGTTGGCGCGGAGCGAGTTTCGACGCGACGCGTCCACATTTAGCGGCGCTGCACGAGTTCGAGGCCGTCAACGACGCGCTCGCCGCGCTGCGCCAGGCTCTCGAATCGCTCGCTGCGGGCGAACCAGTCGATTTCGCCGCGACGGAGCTCGCACGTGCATTTTCAGCGCTTGGGCATGTAAGCGAGCCGGTGGCTGCCGAAGAAATAATCGCCGGTATCTTCTCCCGCTTTTGCATCGGGAAATAACACGCTAATCAAGAAGGAGAGAAACCATATGCGACGCCTTTTCCTCTTGGGCTTTACGCTGGGGGCACTCTTGTCGCCGTGCGTCGTTTCGGCCAAGGTCGTATCGAACCTCGGCATCACGATCGGCAGCTGTGTCGTCAACTCCAACGGCGGCCACACCAATGGTGTCAACGTCGTCTATTACAATACGCACGCATCGCCCGCCACCGAAGTGGATTTCAAACTGCGCTATCGCAAGCACACGTACGTGCTGGCCGATCGCGGTTCGTTTTCCCAGGGCGCTCAAATCAATCACAATCTAACCGACGCGCTGGTCGGCGAAGTTTGGGATGGTCCGCAGCCCAAGCTCTGCACGGTGCAGCGCGTTCTTCTTGCCAACGGCAAAGAGCTCGAGTAACGCAATGCTAGCAAAAGGTTTAGTCGACGTCGTAGCACGCAATTGGTGGGTGCTGCTGATCCGCGGAATCGCGGCAATTATCTTCGGTCTTTTAGCGTTCTTATGGCCCGGCGCGACGATTCTCGCGATCGGAATTCTTTTCGGCGCCTACGCGCTGATCGACGGAGTCTTTGCGATTTACGCAACGATTCGCGCGGCCGAGCAGCATCAGCCGCGCTGGTGGCCAATGTTGATCGAAGGGGTCGTCGGAATATTGATCGCGGCGATCACCTTTTACGACATCGGCATTACGTTGTTCGCGCTCTATCTCACGATTGCGGCGTGGGCATTCATCACCGGAGTTCTGGAGATCGTAGCGGCCTTTCAGCTGCGCAAGCACATCAGCAATGAGTTCTGGCTAATTCTCGGCGGCCTCGCGTCGATCGCTTTCGGCGTCTTGATGCTCTGGCGGCCACTCGCGGGCGCGCTCGCGATCATTTGGCTGATCGGCGCCTATGCGATCATTTTCGGCATCATGATGATCGCGTTCTCACTGCGTCTGCGTTCGCACGCCTCGGCCCTCCCGGTAGCGCCGGCCACCTAAGTCCGATGCTCGACGATGCCGGCACGATCGTCGTGGGCGGCGGTCATGCCGGCGTCGAGGCGGCATTTTCGGCCGCCCGGCTCGGCGTTCCGACGCTGCTGATCACGGGCGATCCGGCTAAGATCTGTACGTTGCCCTGCAACCCGTCGATCGGCGGCAGCGCAAAGGGCCAACTCGTCCGCGAGATCGACGCGCTCGGCGGAGCGATGGCCGGCCTGGCAGACCGCTGCAGCCTGCACGCGCGCTTTCTCAATGAAAGCAAAGGGCCCGCGGTCCGCGCGCTGCGCCAGCAGATGGACAAGCCGGCCTATCGCGAGCTCGCGACCCGGCTGCTGCACGCTGTGCCCAACCTGGAGATCGTGGCCGGCCTCGTCGAGGCGCTGATCGTTCGCAACGGAGAGGTGCGCGGCGTCCGTTGCGCCGGGGGCCGCGTCTTCGCCGCAAGAAGGGTCGTCCTTGCAACGGGGACGTTCCTGGGCGGAAAGTCGTTTTGCGGAGCGGACGTTCGCGCCGAAGGGCGTTTCGGTGAAGCGCCCGCTATCGGACTCGCACGGGCGCTCCGCGAGCTCGGATTTCCCACCCAGCGGCTCAAAACCGGAACGCCGCCGCGAATCGACAAGCACAGCGTCGATTATGCGGCCCTGAGGCCGCAGCCGCCCAGCTCGACGCCGCTGCTCTTTTCGTACTCGAGCTCTGCGCGCTTTGCGGGGCCGCAGCTTCCCTGCTATCTGACCGAAACCAACGCACGAACTCACGCGCTCGTGCGGGAGAATCTCCACCGGTCGCCGCTGTACGGGCTCGACTTGATTCGCGGAATCGGCCCGCGGTATTGCCCGTCGATCGAAGACAAAGTCGTGAAATTTGCGCACAATCCGACGCATCAGATCTTCCTCGAGCCGGAAGGCTGGGACGAGCCGACGCTCTACGTCGGCGGCTTTTCGACGTCGCTGCCGGCGCAAATCCAGTTGGCAATGCTGCAGACGCTGCCGGGCCTCGAGGCCTGCCGTATGCTCCGTGCCGGGTACGCCGTCGAGTACGACATGGTGCCCCCGACGGAGCTTCACGAGACCCTGGAGACCCGGCGGGTCGCCGGCCTCTATCACTGCGGCCAGCTCAACGGAACCTCGGGCTACGAGGAGGCGGCGGCACAGGGGTTGATCGCGGGAATCAATGCGGCGCGAGCGGCCCGCGGCGACCAACCGCTGCGCTTGAGCCGCTCGCAGGCCTACATCGGCGTGCTGATCGACGATTTGGTCACCCGAGGCGTCGACGAGCCGTATCGTATGCTGACCTCGCGCGCCGAGCACCGCGTCGTGCTGCGTCACGATAACGCCGATCTACGCCTGACGCCGGTCGGACGCGAGATCGGCCTGGTCGCCGACCTGCAGTGGGAACGCTTCGAGCAGCGGCGAGCGGAGCTCGAAGCGGGCCGGCGCAGCGCCGCACGGACGCGTCTCGGCCGCACACGGATCGGCGGCGAGAGGTTCGATGCCGGCCACACGATCGCCGATGCGCTGCGGCGGCCCGCGCTGGGGTTCGCGGACGTGGCGGCGTGTTTCGACCCGCCGCTGGAACCGCAAATCGGCGAACGCCTCGCGATCGAGCTCAAATGCGAGGGTTACGTTCGGCGCCAGGAACTGGCGATCGAGCGCGCGGCGAAGAGCGAAAATGCCGCAATTCCGCCGGATTTCGACTACGCGTCGATCGCCGCGCTCTCTCGCGAGGCGCGCGAGAAGCTCAGCTCTCGGCAGCCGCGCACCCTCGGGATGGCCGGGCGGATTCCCGGAATTACGCCCTCCGACGTGGCGATTGTCGGACTCTTCCTGCACAAGGGGCGGCGCGAGTTTACGACCGCCGCCGGCTAAGCGGTGGCAGAGACGGCTCAGGCTGAGCTGGAGCGTTTGCTCGCCGGCGCCTGCGCCGATCCCGACGTCGTGCGGCGTCTCGCACGCTACGGGGCGCTCGTACTTGCCGCGAATCGTAACTTCAACGTCACCGGGGCCAAGTCGGAATCCGAGATCGCCGAGCATATCATCGATAGCCTGAGCGTGGTGCCCTACGTCCGCGCACCCTTCGTCGACGTGGGGTCGGGCGCCGGCTTTCCGGCGATCCCGGTCGCGGTCGCGACGGGCTTCGAAGTGACGATGATCGAGGCGACGGCGAAGAAAGCGCGCTTGCTCGAGGAAATTTTGGATCGCCTGGCCCTGAAGGGGCAGGTGGTTGCCGAGCGCGCCGAAACCGCGGGCCACCGGGTCGATTTACGCGAGCGCTTTGCCAGCGGTACCTGCCGGGCGGTCGCGACGGCCGCGGCGACCGAGGAGTTCCTCCTTCCCCTGATCGCCGTCGGCGGGACCGGCATCCTGCAGCGCGGCCGCTTCGACGAGGGCGAGCGAACGGGCCTCGAAGACGCGGCGCTCGTTCTCGGAGGACGCCTCGATCAAATCGTGGCCCTGGAGAACGACCGCCGAATCATCCTGGTGAAAAAAGAGCGCAGCACCTCGCTGCGTTTCCCGCGCCGCACCGGCGTCGCCCAAAAACGCCCGCTCTGCTCGTAAGCGAGGAACGGTGCTGTTTCACGGGAAACCTACCGGTGAAACAAAATCGCCTGAGGAGCAGCTTTGGAGACGATTCGAACTGATTTTGAAAAGGGTTTGATCCTCGGCCTTCTGATCGCCCAGGGGCACGTCGGAGGGGACGGCAAACAGGCGCAAATCACGCTCAAAATGCACGTCCGTCACGAGCGGCTGCTGCGCTGGCTGCAGGATCGTATTCCGTTCTCTCGCCTCTACGGACCCTACCATCACGGCGGACGCCATTACTTCCAGCTGATGATTCGCGGGCCGGCGCTGCGCTCCGAACTCATCCCGCTGCTTCGCGCGCTGCCCTGGGAGCAGATCGACGACCACTCCTACGGCCGGCTTCAGGCGATGGTCGAGCGCTACGGGCTCGCCCCGGATTCTGTTTCACGGGGTAGTTCCACGTGAAACTAACGCCGCTCGACGGACGGCTCGCCGCCGTGCTCCCCGCAAATTCCCTGTTTGCGGTCGGCGGACGCGTTCGGGATGAGATTCGAGCTGCCGACGGGCAGATTGAAAGGGCCTCCGGCGCCGACTCGGACTACGTCGTCGCCGGCGTCGGGCTCGAGGAGCTCGTCGAGCGCCTGCGGCGGATCGGCCGCGTCGATCTCGTCGGCGCCTCTTTCGCCGTTCTCAAGGTCACCGTTGACGGAGAGACCGTCGACGTCGCCTTGCCGCGGCGCGAGCGCTCAACCGGCATTGGACACCGAGATTTTGAGGTGAGCAGCGGAGCGGACGTGACGCTCGAGGAGGATCTCGCTCGACGTGACTTCCGGATGAATATGATGGCCCGGGCCCTGCCTGGCGGCGAACTGATCGATCCCTACGGGGGCGTTGCCGACATCGGCGCGCGCCGGATCGACGTTCTTTCTCCGCAGACCTTCGTCGAGGATCCGCTGCGCATGCTGCGCGCTTCCCAGTTTGCCGCGCGATTCGAATTCGAGCCGACGCCGGTGCTGCGCACGGCGATGACGCCGGCGGCGCCGCTGGTCGCCAGCATCGCTGCCGAACGCATCCAAGAGGAGCTCACGAAGCTGCTAAAATTGGCGAAAAAGCCCTCGATCGGGCTCGAACTGCTGCGCGAAACCAACGTCCTTCGATACGTATGGCCGGAGCTGCTCGAGGGCGTCGCGGTCGAGCAGAACGAGTGGCACGCCTACGACGTCTGGGGGCACCTCATGGCCACCGCCGACGCCGCGCCGCCGGGCGATCTGACCCTTCGCCTCGCGGCGCTGCTGCACGACATCGGAAAACCCCGAACGAAGGATGGTCCCCACTTCTACCGGCACGAAATCGTGGGTGCGGAGATGACCGAGGCCATGCTCGAGCGCTTCCGTTTTCCCGCCGAGGCCGTTCGCAGCGTCACGCACTTGGTGCGACAGCACATGTACGGTGCCGATCCCGACATCGGCGACGCCGCGCTGCGCCGCTTCATCCGCCGCGCGGAGCTCGCGCAGATCGAACACCTGTTCGCTCTTCGCCGGGCCGACATCCTCGGCAGCGGACTGCCAAAGCGAAGCGACGGCAACGAGCGCTTCGAGGCGCGGGTGCGTGAGGAGATCGACCGCAAGCCGGCCTTTGCGGTCACCGATCTCGCTGTGAGCGGAGACGACGTGATCGCCGCCTTGCGCCGGCGCGGCGACGTTGCGCCGAACTTCCGCGGCGACCGCCGGGTGGGCGAGGCCTTGCACTGGCTCTTCGAGCAGGTCACCGACGAGCCCCGACGTAACGAGCGGGCGTTGCTGCTGCACGCTCTCGAGCAGTATCTCGAGCATCCGCCACCGCCCCAAAGACTCGGAGAATAGTTCTGGGCCGCATCATCGCGCTCGTCAATCAGAAGGGCGGCGTCGGGAAAAGCACGACGGCGGTGAATCTTGGCGCGGCGTTAGCGATGCTCGGACGGCGCGTCCTCGTCGTCGACACCGATCCTCAAGGCAATGCGACGACCGGATTGGGCGTCAACAAAACGCAGTTGGAGCGCGACGTCTACCACGCGCTTCTCCAGGAGGCGCCGCTCGAAAGCGTCGTCGTGCGCACGGAGGTCGAGAATCTCAGCCTCGCTCCGGCCACGATCAATCTCGCCGGAGCCGACGTCGAACTGGTCGCGGCGCTTTCGCGCGAAACGCGTCTTCGTCAAGCGCTCGCGCCGCTGGAGAGCTCGTACGATTTCGTGTTGATCGACTCTCCTCCGTCGCTCGGCTTACTAACGATCAACGCGCTGACTGCGGCACAGGATTGCATCATCCCAGTGCAGGCCGAGTTCTACGCGCTCGAAGGCCTCGCGCAGCTAACCAACGTCATCTGGCGGGTACGCGACGCGCTCAATCCGACGCTGCACGTCAGCGGCGTGTTGGTTACGATGTTCGACGGCCGCACTCGTTTGGCGCTCGAAGTGATTCGCGAACTGGAGAAGTACTTTCCGCGCGAAATGTTCAAAACGCAAATTCCCCGCAACGTGCGGCTATCCGAAGCACCCTCGTTCGGGAAGCCTGTAATTCTTTTCGATCTCAAGAGCCGCGGCGCGCAAGCCTATATTGCGGTTGCGCGCGAGATGCTCGAACCAGCTCGAGCTTCGGCGTGACCGCACGGCGCGGTTTGGGCAGAGGACTGGCCGCCCTGCTCGGCGAGAACTCGGTGCCGGTCACCAGCTCGCAGGAGATCGTACGCGAGATACCGCTCGGGCAGATCACGCCCAATCCGTTTCAACCGCGAAAGCACTTCGCCGGCGACGCACTCGACGAACTCAAAGCGTCGATTGCGCAGTACGGCGTCCTCGTCCCAATCATCGTCCGCCGGCGCGACGACGGGTACGAGCTCATCGCCGGTGAACGGCGCTGGCGCGCGTGCGCTGCACTGCAGCGAAACGCGATTCCCGCGATCGTTCGCACTAGCGACGACCGCGAAACGCTCGAGCTGGCCATCGTCGAAAATCTGCAGCGCGAGAACTTGAATCCGCTGGAGGAGGCCGCCGGCTTTCAATACCTGATCGACGAGCACGCGCTCACGCAACAAGAGGTCGCGCGCCGGCTCGGCAAGAGCCGCCCGGCCGTCGCCAACGCGATGCGTCTGCTCGGCCTTTCCGAGACGATCAAGGCGATGCTGGTAAACGGCGAACTCTCCGCCGGCCACGGGCGCGCGTTATTGGCGGCGCCGGATGCACAGCGAATGCCGCTCGCGCGGCGCGCGGTAAACGAAGGACTGACGGTACGCAGTCTCGAGCGGCTTGCAAACGCCGACGCGCCGGCGCGCCATAAGGACGATCGGGTACCGCGCGGGCTCTCCCCCGACGAAGACGATTTCGAACGGCGCCTGCGCGAGCGCTTCGGTACGCACGTTGCCCTCGTCCGCACCGGCCGCGGCGGCCGGATCGAGCTGCGTTTTCAGAACGACGGCGAGCTCGTGCGCTTGGGCGATCTGCTGCTGCCGCAGGAATCGTAGGAGGTTTCATGCTCTTTCCGGTCTCGCGTATCGTCGCGCTGCTGATGGCCGGCGTTCTCTGTTTCGGAATACTCGTTCCGCTCTCGCTCGCGCGTCATAGTATCGCGCTTGCCATCGTCGTTGCCGTCGTTTACATCGCCTACGTAGTCGCCAACATCGTGCTATGGCAGCGGATGCGCCCTCGCGTGTAACGCGCGCGCAGCGCGCCGCGCGCTTACACGGAATCTATGCGATTCTCAACGAGGAGGCCGGCGTCGTCGCGCGCGCCGAAGCGATCCTCGAAGCGGGGGTTCGGATCGTTCAGTATCGTCCGAAGAGCGCGTTCGGTGCAGAGACACTGTGCCGCTTGCACGCGCTCGCGCGCCGGCACGACGCGCTCCTCATACTCAACGACGACTGGCGGCGGGCCGTCGAGTTCGATTGCGACGGCGTTCACCTCGGCCCCGGCGACGAGGGGTTCGATGAGCCGGCCGCCTTGCGCGCGGCGGTGCAAGAGCGTTTGATCGGGCTCTCGTGCGGCAATGCCGGCGAAGTCGCGCGCGCCGGCAACGACGTCGACTACTTGGGCATCGGCTCCGTCTTTGCAACCTCTTCGAAGGCCGATGCCGGCGCGCCGATCGGTCTGGGGGGCCTGCGCGCGTTGGCGGCGCAGACGCGCCTGCCGGTCGCCGCGATCGGCGGCATCGGTCCGCAGAACCTGGCGGCGGTGCGCGAAACCGGCGTCGCGATGGCGGCGGTCATCTCCGCGCTCTGCGCGCCCGATGCAAACGAAGCCGCGCGACGGCTTCTGCGCGCGTGGTCCGGCAGCGGGTAGCGGCGGCAACAATGGCGAGCATCGTGATCTCGATCGGCACGACCCATCCCTGCAACGTCGCGGGCGTCGGCCGCGACCTCGTCGTCGGCTGCGCCCTGCGGGCGCGGGTCTTCACCGCGGTGGCGGCGATCAGCGCGCAGGATGCCGGAGGTGTCGTCGCGCTGCGGCCCGTCGACCCCGACCTGTTTGAAAGTCAGATCCAGGTGCTGCCGTGGGAGAGCGCCGGTGCGGTGCGGGTCGGCGCGTTGCCTACGGCGCGCGCGGTTGCGTCGCTTACGGCCGCGCTCGCGCGACGGCCATGGTTACCGGCGGTCGTCGATCCGGTCTTGCGCGCGAGCAGCGGCGGCGAGCTTGCCGACGCGGCGGCGGGCGAGGCGCTGCGCGACGAACTGGCGCGCTTGCCCAGCGTCATCCTCACCCCGAACCTCGCGGAGGCGGCCTACCTCTTGGGTTGCGGACCCGTCGGCCGCGACGCCATGGGCGAATCGGCGCGCCGGCTGCGCGAGCGCGGCGCGGCGGCAGTATTGCTCACCGGCGGCCACCTCGAAGGTGAGCCGGTCGACGTGCTTGCTTCCGGCGACGGCGTCGAGATCCTGAGCGATTCGCGAATTGCCGGTTCGATGCACGGCACCGGCTGCACGCTCGCAATGGCGTTGGCCTGCGAGCTTGCCGCGGGCAGCACGCTGCGCCAGGCGGTGCGTGCCGCGCGCACCTTCGTGCGGGCCGAAATCGCAAAGCACTGAGCGCTGCCGGAGAGGCATTGGGCGCCGGCTAGCCGCATTGACGCGCGGATGAATCCGATCAAACGGCGCGTGATGTCGGGAATGCGGCCCAGCGGCCCGCTTCATCTCGGCCATCTCGTCGGCGTTCTCACGCAGTGGGAAAAATATTGCGAGAACGACGACGCGTTCTTTGAAATCGCCGACTTGCACGCCTACACCACGCAGTTCGCCGATCCGCAGGTCGTTTGCGACGCGCGCGAAGCGATGGTTGCCGTTTGGCTCGCCGCCGGCGTCGACCCCAGGCGCTGCACGATCTTTCTGCAGTCCGGCGTCCCCGAAATCTCCGAGCTGCACACGCTTCTCTCGATCATCACCCCCGTCTCGTGGCTCGAACGCGTACCGACGTACAAGGGGCAGATCGAGGCGCTCGGTCAGAGCATCGCGACCTACGGCTTTCTCGGATACCCGCTGCTGCAGCTCTGCGACATCGCCGTCGTGCGGGGTCAATACGTGCCGGTCGGTCGCGACCAGGTCGCGCACTTGGAGCTCGGGCGCGAGATCGTCCGCCGGTTCAATCATCTCTACGGCGAGGGCGGCGAGATCCTCGTCGAGCCGAAGCCGACGCTCTCCGAGTTTCCCGAAGTGCCCGGCACGGACGGGCGCAAGATGAGCAAATCCTACGACAACGCGATCCTGATCGCCGACGACGAGGAGACGACCACGCAGAAGGTGCGCTCGATGCTGACCGATCCGCTCAAGGTGCGGCGCGGCGACCCGGGCCGTCCGGAGATCTGCCCGCTCTTTGCTTTATGGCGTTTCGTCAATCCGCTCCGGCTCGACGCGATCGCCGAAGGCTGCCGCTCGGGAGCCCTCGGCTGCGTGCAGGATAAGGCCGAGTTCGCCGAAGCGCTCAACGCGTATCTTCGCCCGGTGCGCGAGCGCTACGCGCAGTACCGCAGCGATCCCGCAGTGGTTACAAAGATCATCGACGACGGGACGGCTCGTACGCGGTCCATCGCCGCCGATACGCTCGCCGACGTGCGGCGCGCGATGAAGTTTACCCCTTGAACTTGCGCAGGTTGTGCTCGATCGATTCCAGCGCCCAGTCGATATCTTCCAGCGAGGCGGCATAAGAGAATCGCAGATAACCTTTGCCGGCCGCTCCGAACGACGAGCCGCCGCCGCAGGCAACGCCGCCCTCCTCCAGGAGAAACTTGGCGAGACCGCGGTCGTCCTGCGTGATCGACGAGACGTTTGGAAACGCGTAGAACGCGCCTTCCGGCAGTAAGCACGAGACATTGGGAATTTGATTGAGGCCGTTCACGAGCCGGTCACGCCGCTGGCGAAAGATCTCGTTCATTCGCAGCACCGGCTCGTCCGATCCGGTCAGCGCCGCAATCCCGGCCATCTGGACGAAGGTGGCGACGCAGCTAAACGTATTGTTGTTGAAGAGCGTCACCGTGCGCGCCAGCCGTTCGGGCAGGATCGCATAACCGAGCCGCCAGCCCGTCATCGCGTACGCCTTCGAGAAACCGTCGACGACGATCGTCCGTTCCCGCATCCCCGGCAGCGACGAGATCGACAAGAACGGCGTGTCGAGGTAGAAATTGCGGCTGTAGATCTCGTCGGCGAGAACGAGAAAATCGTACTGCTGCGCCAGGTCGGCGATAAACTCCAGGTCGCCGCGCGTCAGGACCCCGCCGGTGGGATTGTGGGGCGAGTTGATCACGACGAGCTTCGTCTTCGCGCTGACGCGGCGGGCGAGCTCGTCGAGGTCCATGCGCCAGTTGCGCGACTCGCGCAGCGGGATCGCGTGCACGTTGGCCTCCAGATAGCTCGCGGCCGATGCGTACGCAGGGTAGGCGGGATCGAAGTAGATGAAGTCGTCGCCGGGATTGAGCAGCGCGCTCAGCGTGTTCCAGATCACCGGCTTCGCGCCGGGTGAGATCACGACGTTGTCGGCGTTCCAGGCCGGCGTGATGTTGCGAAAGCGGCTGGCATAGTCGGCGATCGTCTCGCGCAAGGAGAGCAGCCCGCTCGACGGCGTGTAGTGGGTGTGATTATCGTACAGCGCGTCTACCGCGGCTTTTTTGATCTCCGCCGGCGTATCGAAATCGGGCTCGCCGATCTCCATGTGAACGACGCGGCGCCCGGCAGCTTCGAGTTCTCGAGCGCGGGCCAAAATCTCGAACGCGTTCTCCGCACCCAGCCGTGCGACGGCGGCGGCGAGACGGTCTTCGTGAACTGCGAGCATACTCTAGCGATCCTTCCTAAAAAACAATATAACGCACGGCGCGGGCGAGCGCGGGAGCGCCGTTGCCCGCGGCGAATCGTCCCCGCGTCATGCGACCTCTCTCCGAGGTTTTCGCGCCTGGAGCACCGACGTTGCCGGAGCGGCTGCGGACGCTCGTCGTTTCGCCCGAGCGCGAGTTGGAACCTGGGGTCACGGTCCAGGCCGGCTTCACGTTCCGCAACCACGGAGGCGCAACGGCGACCGGCGTTCGGATTCGTTTCAACCTCCCCGACGGACTCGTCTATCTCGTCGGCAGCGGGCGCCTCAACGGCCGCGAACTCGATGACGAGTCCGGCAACTCGCCCCTGCTCTCTCGCGCCGGCGCCTCCGTCGGCGACGTGGCGGCCGATGAAGAGCGCCGCGTCGAAATCGCTTACAGCGTCGCGGGTGCGATCGAAAACGGTACGATCGTCGAACTGCAGGCAGCGGTTGCCTCGTTCGAGTTACCGCCGACCGGCTCGAACGTCGTCCGCCTAGTCGCCCGCAGCAAACCGCAGTTGGCCAACGCGCTGACGCGAATCGCGATCGAGCCGCTGGCGGATCCCATTCCGGGCTCCCAAGCGCAAGTTACGATTCGCATTCACAATGCGGGCGAATCGACCGCACGTGACGTGATCGTCGCGGCTCCCATTCCGGAAAACTCGACGTACGTCGCTGGCTCGGCTGCGTTAAACGGACGTGAGATCGAACGCGGGCTGGGCGCGCCGTTCGACCGGCTGCACGCGCCGGTCATCCTGCAATCGCTTCCGGCCCGCGCCTCTGCAACGTTGGTTTATCGCCTCGCGATCGACAACCCGTTGGCCGGCGGTACGCAGGTCGTCGCACGCGCCGAAATTGCTTCGCAGGAGACGGCGGGCTTTGCACTCGAGCCGGCGTCGCTCACGATCGCGTCCGCACCCGATTTCAGTGACCCGCACACGACGTTAGGGGCCGCGCCGTTTGCGGATTTGCGGCCCGGACAACAGGTACGGTTCACGCTGCGCGCCTTCAACGCGGGAACTGCCGCGGCGTCTAGAGTGACCGCTGTGATCGAGCTCTCCGAGGGACTGCTCTTCATTCGCGGCGCGACGACGATCGACGGCCGTCCGGTTCGCGAGCGCCGCAAAGACCTGCGTTTCCAGCTCGGCCCGATCGGCACAGGTTCGGGAGTCACGCTCTGCGCCGACGCCGTTTTGCTCGCTCCGGCAGCGAACGGTACGATCGTTTCGGCAACGGCAACGCTCGACTGGGAACCGTCGGGGGCACAAAACGAGCGGCGTTTAGAGTGCAGCGTCGTCGTCCGTTCCGAGCCGGCCTTCGCGCCGCGCCGCAACACGCTGATCCGTACGGGAAACGCGACCGTTGCGCCGGGCGGCGAGATCGAAGCGGCCATCGCACTCGAAAACGAAGGAAGCGCCGACGCCAACGACGGCGTGCTGCGGCTGCGCATCCTGCCGCCGCTCGAAGACCTCAGCGTTTTCGAAGGCGGTTCGCGGCTCTCGATCGAGCGCAGTTCGGTCGGCTCGCATCGAGATACCCTCGAGCTTGGGCCGATCGAAGCGTACGCCTCGCGGCGCTTTACGCTGCGCGCTCGCGTGCCGTCCCCGTGTGCCGACGCGACCGAGATCCGAATCGGCGCCGGCCTGCACACGCGCGAGCTCGGCGAGATTCGGCTGCCCGAGGCGTCGTGGCGCGTCGACTCGCATCCCGGTTTCGACGCGGAGTCGTCGCGTTTGGATCTCGCGGGCGAACAGGTGCTGCGGCCCAATCAGCTCGCCGACGTCGACGTTCTCGTGACCAACATCGGCACGGATATCGCGCACGACGTCCGCCTACGCACCTACCTCTCATCGGAGGCGCGGCTCGAGAGCGTCGACGGCGCGACGCGCGAGCGGTCGTCGCTGCTCTTCGGCGAGCTGGCACCCGGCGCGGCGGCACGGGCTCGCCTCGGGCTGCGTCTGCTGCGAGGACTCGCCAAGGACTGGCCGGTTACGGTCGACGGCGTTGTCACCGCTGACGGTGTCCTTCCCGTGCCGCTGGCGCGCTTGACGATTGCCACCAGCGCCGAGCCGGACTTTTCCGTCGGCGTTCTGCGCAGCGAACCCGCGGACGTCGTCTCGCCGGGTGACACGGTGGAATGGACGCTGCAAGTGCGCAACGGCGGGGACGGAACCGCGCGTCTCGTCGCGATCGCAACGGCAATGCCGGATTCGCTCATCTATGTTCCCAACTCCACGACGATCAACGACGTTCCGATCCGCGATGGCGGCGCGCTCCCGCCGGTCTGCTGCGGGGAAGGCGTCATCCTCAGCGAGGTCGACCCCGGCGTCGAAGCCGCGATCCGCTGGCGCAGCGTGGTTCACAACGCCATGGCGGGCGGTACGTCGATCGCGCTGAGCGCGCACGTTCGCTACGACGGCGATCGCGATGATGAGATCGTCTCGGATGAACTTCGAGTTCGCGCGACGCCGATCTTCGCCAACGCAATCGCCGGACTGCCGTTCGGACTTGACGGAATGATCGGTCCGGCAGCGAGCGATCGCGCGCCGGCGCTCACGCAGGACCGCTTCGTCGCGCTGCCGCCGGCGACGCCGGTCGCCGAGGGTAACGGCGCGTTTGCCTTAGCCCAGCTTTCTCCTGGCACGCAAAGCGAGCCGGAGAGCCCACTTGAGATTTACGAAAGCGTGAGCGCGGCCGAAGCGGCGGGGACCACGGCGACGCTGACGGCGTTTACCGCGCAGCGCCTCGGCCGCACGGCGCGCTTCCTGCGCGAAGCGCGCTTCGGCGGATTGATAACGCACATCTTCGCACTGCGCGCCTTCTTGCCCGACGCCATCGGCGACGCGCGCTGCGGCGCTCTCAGCGCAACAAAAGAACTCCTGCGCGACGAGTTCGATCGCCTCTTCATCAAATTGCGATTGCCCGGTTATGCGATCGCCCCGCGCGACGTGGAGACGCCCTCGCTGCGGTCGACGCTCGAGCGCCTGATCGCCGAGGCCGCGGCGGCGCGGGGCGTGCCGGAGGAGCCGCCAACGGTCGCGCTCGCTCTGCGCGGCGCGCTCGACCCCGTCGAGCTGCGCGAACTTGGCGACCGGCTGGCCCTGACACCGCTCGCCACGGCGGCGCCGTGGGCGGCGCTCGCGCGCCTTTTGCCGTCGCAAGGCGGCGCATTCTTCGCCTATCGCGCGAGGCTGATCGACGCCCTCGACGCGTTGCTCGACGCCGATTCAAACGACTTCATCGACGTGCTCGCGCACCACGAGGATGTCGCGCTCGATTCCGCGCTCGATGCGGTCGTCGCGTCGCTGCATTCGGTCGCTTAAGGTATCGGAGTTCGGGGTGCCGGGAATCTTCGACGCGCTCACGCGCGCTTTTCGCCGGGAAGAACCGCCCGCCGACGATTTTATCGCGTCCCAGTACTCGAAGCTCTCCGCGGCGCAGCGAGTCGACTTCATCTTCGCCATCGGCGCAGTGGAGGATCCTACGACGGTCGAGCTGCTGCAGCGCGCGCTCGACGACTCCGACGAAGCCGTTGCGCTGGCTGCGGCTCGAGTCCTGACCGGGGGTGGGCGCAACGACGAGCTCGAGCGCTTTTTCGCGACGCATCGCGGCGAACGCGCCGCGCGCCTTGCGCGCACGCTCGAATTGCTAAACTAGGGCTTTTTGTTAAAGTATTTCACGAGGATCTGCCGCGCGATCGGCGCGGCGACGGTCGCGCCGTAGCCCCCGCTGCGATCGACGAAGACGGCCAACGTGAGTCTCGGGTGCGCCGTGGGCGCCCAGGCGATGAACCACGTCGTGTTTGGGCCGTTCCCGCCCGCCGTTTCCACCGTGCCCGTCTTTCCAGAATACGGCAGTCCGTCGATCGCCAAACCGTAGGCTGTGCCGCCCGGGTCGGTTACCTTCGCCATGCCGGCGCGTACCGCGGCGAGCGCCGAATCGGTAACCGGAACTTGGCGAATTACCTGCGGTGAGAAGCGCTGCACGACGCGTCCGTCCGGTCCGCGGATCTCGCGCACGATTTGCGGCTTGTACAACGCGCCGCCGTTGATCACGGCTGAGGCCACGTTGTCCATCTGCAGCGGCGTCGCTTGCATCGCGCCTTGTCCGATGCCTAAGAAACAAGCATCGCTTGGCTCCATCGGGACGCCGAACGCGCGCATCTCCCACGCGTTGGTCGGCCAGTTCCCTTCGTTTTCACCGGGAAGATCGACCCCCGACTTGGCGTCGAGTCCGAAGGCGAGTGCGTATTTGCGCAGACGTGCGTTGCCGAGCCACCATGCGAGCCGAAAGAAATAACCGTCGCTCGACGCGGCAAGCGCCGGCACGAAGGTCGTGTTGCCCAGGCCGCCGGCCGCAATGTCGCGCGCGTAATAGCCGCCGCAGTCCCAACCGCCCGTGTCGTAGACGACCTGATCGACCTTCACGACGCCTTCGGTCAACGCCGCCGAGCCGGTCACCATCTTGAACGTCGACCCGGTCGGCGTGGCGGCGGCGATCGCGCGGTCGAACAAGGGCTGCGACGCGTCGGTCAAATCGTAGGCAACTCGTTTCCAGCGATTGGCGGCGAAGTCGTTCGGATTGTAGTTCGGGTAACTCGCCAGCGCGAGGATACCGCCGTTCCACGGATCCTCCGCGACGACCGCGCCCGAGAGGCGGCGGCCATGACCGGCGGCGCGCAGTCCGTCGGCAAGCGCCGCTTCGACGATTCGCTGTAAGCGCCAGTCGACGTTCGTGATCAGCGCGTCGCCCGAAATCGGCGGCTTCGAGCCCAACTTGATCGTCGAAACGACCGCACCGGTCGCGTCGACGACGACGCGTTGGCCCCCCGGCACGCCGCGCAGATAGCGGTCGTAGGAGAATTCCAGCCCGTCCTTGCCGATGACGTCGTTGGGAGTGTATCCCTGATGTTTGAGGCGCTCGTACTCTTCTTGTGTGATCGCACCGACGTACCCGATCAGATGCGACGCAACCGGTCCTTGCGGATAGTCGCGGATCGGCTGCACCTCGAGGTCGACGCCCGGCAGATCCGAAAGCACCTCGGAGAGCCGCGCGACGGTCGCCACGGGTAGACCGCTTGCGAGTACGACCGGACCGTACGGCTCGTTTGCCGCGACGGCGGCAAAGCTCGGATACGCAACGCCGCGATGACGGAGCAGCCGATCCCAAAGCGTAGCCTCGTCGACGCCGACGATCGGCGAGAGCGTCGCGAGCTCGGTGCGAGCGTCCGTCACCTCCGAGGGAATCAGTCCGACGACGAACGAGGGACTGCTGCGCGCCATGATCGCACCGTGGCGATCGTAGATCATTCCGCGCGGCGCTGCGACCGGAATCAAGCGAATTTGATTCGCTTGCGCGGCGGCGCGGTAGCGTTCGCCGTCAACGAGCTGTACCTCGATGAGGCGCGCGGTCAGAGCCGCGAGCGCGAGCACGACGATCGCGCAAAACGCAGCGAGACGCCATACCGGCAGGCGCCATCCCGAGGCCCGTGGAGTTCGCGGCAGGCTCACCGCTTGAGGGCGTCGTAGCGCCGGTAGGCGATCATCGCGACGACGACGGTCGTCGCGTTGAGAAGTCCCGCGAAGAGCGCCTCGTGCAGGTGCATCATGCCGAGCCCGGCCGGATAACCCATAAGCGCCATCGCAACCCAGAAGAGCAGCGCACGCAGCAGCGTCACTACGAGCGTGATTCCCGTTACAAGCGGAATGGAGTCGGCAAAAAAACCGCGCGAGAGCATGCTAGCGATAACGGCGCTGATGCCGGTTGAAAGCATCCATGCGGCCCCGGTTCCCGGGGAGAGCACATCTTCGCACAGGCCGGCGGCCAAACCATAGACGGCCGCGCGCCGCGCGTCGACCCGGATCGCGTACCACACGACGACGACTAAAACGAGGCTGGGTACGACGTTGCGGATCGCCAGCGCGTGCACGATCGTCGCTTGCGCGACGACGGCCGCAACAAGCCAAGCCGCCGCCACATACCAGGGCGGTCCGACGAACGGGGCTTCGTGCGGCTTACTTCGAGACGACGACAACGCGGTCGAGGGCGCCGAGATCGACGAAAGGCTTCAAGATGGCCGTCTGATAGAGCGTTGTGCTGCCGCGTTCGACGGCGGCAATCGTTCCGATGGGAACTCCCGAGCGAAACGACCGCCCTTCGCCGGTGACGACGACGTCGCCGGCGCGCAGCGGCGCGTCTTGCTCGACGTACTCGATGACGACGCTCGAAAGGTTCCCGCGGGCGATGCCCCACCAGCGCCCGCGCCGCACGACGGCGGGAATACGGCTTGCGTAATCGGTGACCAGCAGCACCGTGCTCGAGAACGGCGACACCGAGACGATGCGTCCGACGACACCCTCTGCGGCGATAACTCCGTCGTCCTTGTGGATCCCGGCGTTCGAGCCCCGATCGATCGTCACGGCTCGCGACTCGTTCTCCGGCGGAAAGCCGATGACGCGGGCCTCGATGCCGTCGTAGAGCGTTACGACCGGACGAACTGCGGTGGTCGCAGCGTACGCGGCGGCGAGTTCGTGAAGCCGCGCGTTCTCTTTGGCGAGCCGTCGATTTTCGTCGCGGAGCCGCACGCCGTCGCTCTCCAAGCGCGGCAGCGAGATCACCGTCGTGCCGATCGTGCGCGCGGTCCGCGTCGTCGCAGCGATCGCGCTCTGCGCGACTGCAAAAATCGAACCGCCGATGTTTGCAATTGGACTGGTCGCGCCGATTCGCTGCGCGCCGATCTGAAGCAGCGCCAGCAGAGCCGCCACGATGATGATCGCGATCAGTACAAAGAGCTTGCGTTCGTCTCGGTAGGTGAAGATTCTGACTACTCCGCTCGTGGGCGCCGTGGGCCGACGCTATTTCGGTGCGGGGAGCGCAAATCCCAACCTGCGAAGCGTTCGGACGACGCGTGCCAGCGGCAGGCCCATGACGGTGTAAAAGTCGCCGTCGATCGCCTCGACCAGCGACGCCGCTCGCCCTTGGATGCCATAGGCGCCGGCCTTATCGAACGGTTCGCCGGTCGCGACATACTCGGCGATCTCGTCGGGCTCCAGGGGGTAAAAGCGGACGCGCGTCGTGAGGCGCTCTTCCTCGCTGCCGTTGGGCGTCGCCAGCGCAAAGGCCGTATGCACGGCGTGCTCGCGTCCCGAGAGCGCTCCCAGCATCCGCGTTGCCTCCGCCGCGTCGCCCGGCTTTCCGAGCGCCGTCCCGTCGAGATCGACGACCGTATCGGCCGTCAGCACG
Source organism: Candidatus Cybelea sp. (assembly GCA_036489315.1). Lineage (NCBI taxonomy): Bacteria > Bacillati > Vulcanimicrobiota > Vulcanimicrobiia > Vulcanimicrobiales > Vulcanimicrobiaceae > Candidatus Cybelea > Candidatus Cybelea sp. The sequence goes on along the minus strand of DASXFZ010000064.1, from coordinate 103,964 downwards.
GGGAGGCCGGGGCTCGTGCCGAGTTTGTGGAGCACGCCGGCGAGCTTCTCACGGGCGTGGTACGAAGCGAGCTCTGCGGGCGTCAGATGCTCGAAAGGAGGCTCGCCATAACCGCTCGGCACGACGTCGACCTGGAGCCCGAGCGAGCGCAGCAGCTCGAGCCGCCGAGGCGAGCCGCTGCCGAGAACGATGCGCTGCAGTCTCAATAGTACATCGTGCCGGCGGCGGTGATGTATCCGTTCTCGTGGTGCCCGCGCGGATCGCGGTGCGTCCAGTGGATAACGCCGCCGAGCGGATAGTACTCGTACTCCCCTTTCACCGCGACGCGCTCGCCCGGCGAGAGCGCAATCGTGCCGGTGAAATCGGTGTTGGCCTCGACGCGAACGACGAGCTTACAGCCCGAGTCCAGCCGCAGCAGAAAGCCTTCGTGAGGACTGCTGCGCCCGGCGCGGACGCCGAGGCTGCGCGAGACCGTGCCGCCGGCAACGACTTCGACGCCCGAACGGTGCGCGGTGTACGCCGTGCAGACTGCGGCATCGTCAGGGCTCTGGGTCGAGGAGCACGCGCCAAGCGCCCCGGCCGCCAGCAGCGCCGCAGCCGCCGCCCTACGGCGCAGCGGCGTAGCCATACAGGCGCTGCGCGACGATATACTGCCAAACGGGTTCGGGCACCAAATAGCGGATGCTGCGGCCTTGCGAGATCAAGGTGCGAATCAACGTCGACGATTCCGGAATCTCCGGCATGTTCAAGGAGCTGACGCGATCGCGCAGCCCGGCTGGAACCGCCGAGATAACCCGCGCGAGAGCATCGGCTCGCACGCCGGCACGCGGCGCGATCACGAAGCGCTCCAGCGCCTCCAGCACTTCGTCGAATCGCATCCACGGGGTATTCACGAGCGAATCGGCACCGATGATGAAGGTGAGCTCCGCACCGAACTTCGCCCTTAGCTTCGGGACTAAGTCGGCGGTATATCCGGTCGAATCGCGACGCAGGTCCGTATCGTCGAGTGCGAACGCCTCGTTGCCCCCGATCGCGCCGAGAATCATCGCGCAGCGATGCGCCGCGTCGGTCTGCGGCTTCTCGCGGTAGTGCGCGTTGGCGGTGGGAACGAACAGGACGCGGTCGAGGCGCTCCAAGATGCGCGCGGATTCTGCAACGAAGAGATGCGCGTTATGAATCGGATCGAACGTTCCCCCAAAAATTCCGACTCTCATGAGTAGGTGAACTCGTACGGCCCGATGCGAACGGTATCCCCTTCCTGCGCGCCGAGCTCGACCAGCCGCTTCTCGACGCCCATCTTTCCGAGCGCGCGCTCGAATCGCGCGAGCCCCTCGTCGGATTCGAAGTTCGTCATCGCCGCCAGTCGTTCGACGCGCTCGCCGCTAACGACGAAGGCTCCGTCGTCCTGTCGCTCGATCGCGAACGCATCGGGAGATCGCAGCTCGATGCGCACCGCTTGCGGCGCGACGATCTCGGGTAATGGCGCCGATTCGATCGTGCGCCAAACCTCGAGCACGAGTTCGCGCACGCCGTCGTGCGTCGCGGCGCTGATACCTCGAACGCCCGGAAAACGCGACTGCAGCTCGGAAAAGCACTCGCGCGCATTCGGCAGATCGAGCTTGTTGAGCACGAGCATCGCCGGCTTTTCCAGCAATCGCGGATTCCACGCGTGCAGTTCGTGTTCGATCGTTTCCTTATCGGCGAGAATCTCGTCGAGCGGCTTCGAGCCGTCGAGCAAGTGCAGCAAAACGCGCGTACGTTCGACGTGCCGCAGGAAGAGGTCGCCGAGGCCGGCGCCTTCGTGTGCGCCCTCGATTAGCCCCGGCACGTCGACCATGACGTACGATTCCTCATCGGAGACGCGCACGACGCCGAGCTGCGGCTCGAGCGTGGTGAAGGGATAGTCGGCGATCTTCGGCCGAGCCGACGATACGACCGAGAGCAGGGTAGATTTCCCCGCGTTGGGGACGCCGATGATCCCGCAGTCGGCGAGGAGCTTGAGTTCCAAACGCAGGTGCGCGCGCTCGCCGGGCGCACCCCGTTCGGCAAAACGCGGCGCTTGACGAACGCTCGTCGCAAAGTGCTGATTGCCCAGTCCGCCGCGCCCGCCCTTAGCGACTAATAGCCGCGCACCCGCGTGCGCAAGATCGGCCACGACTGATTCGGGTGAGTCCCCGGCGCGTCCAAAGACGAGCGTGCCGACCGGGACGGCGACCGTCAAATCCGCGCCGCTCTTTCCAGATTTCTTCGAGGTGCCGCCGGCTTTGCCCGATTCAGCCGAAAAGGTGCGGCGAAAGCGAAACTCGACGAGCGTCGACAGCTCCGCGGTCGCTTCGAGGTAGATGCTTCCGCCATGGCCTCCGTCTCCGCCGGCCGGCCCACCCTTCGGCACGTACTTCTCGCGGCGCCAGGCGACGATGCCGTCACCGCCGTCGCCGGCGGCGACATCGATCTCGGCTTCGTCGATAAACTGCACGCTCGTTACTTCGCCGGATAACGAAAAGGGGCCTAACGGCCCCAGTCGCAGATGGTCCGCAGCGCCTTACGCGGCAGGGACTACCGAAATCTGCTGGCGGTCGCGGCTCACGCTGAACTGCACGACCCCCTCGACGAGTGCAAAAAGCGTGTGGTCGCGCCCCATCCCGACATTGGTGCCGGGGTAGAAGTGCGTCCCGCGCTGGCGAACCAGGATGTTGCCGGCGACTACCCGCTCGCCGCCGAAGCGCTTGACTCCCAGACGCTGCGCGTTGGAATCCCGCCCGTTGCGGGTCGAGCCGGCACCCTTTTTGGACGCAAACAGCTGCAGATCGAAATCGAACATAGCCGCGCTATTGTAGCAGAGCCCGCCCAAAAGGCAATGACCTTCGCCCCCGCCCGGCCTAGGCGCGGTCTTCGCGGCCCAGATGACGGCCGTAAAGACGGCAACGGGGGCAAGCTAGGCCGGTAAGCAGTCGTGAAAATGAGCGCCAACACGATCAGGAGCCTAAAGTGCGCGAAGTATGCTTCGCAAAACCCACGATGAAGGCCGGGCTGTAAACGACGAACCCGTAAATCCAGCACTCGAATGTAACTAGCCAAAAAAGCTCGGGGCGATCGGGCAGACATGCCTTAACCGAACTTCCCAGGCACAATGCTAAGCCCCGACGAGCCCGACGGGAGCTCCAATCAGCCCGCGAGCAAGCCTGCTCGGTCCCGCTTGTGCCGGCATGGTAGGCTTAGGGTATGCCTGAGCGCTCACGCAAACCTGCGGCCGATGAAAGCCTAGCGGCCAAGTCTATCCTCGACCCGATCGCCACGCTATCAGGCGAGGGCAACGGTAAGGACCCGGCTGCGGTCGCTTTGGGCCGTCGTGGTGGCCTCAAAGGCGGCCCAGCAAGGAAGAAGGCCTTGACCGCAGCGCAACGCACTGAAGCGGCTAAGGTAGCCGCCGCTGCTCGTTGGAAGAAGCGCTCCGAATAGCGGTCACCGCGGCCGTTTAGGCGGTGCAGCTGCCGCCCCACCGACGAGGACCGGCTGCCTCGGCTTCTTTGGCACGAGGGCCCCCGCTAAGCCGTCATCGTCGTCATCGGTGATCCTGGGCGGCCGTTCCGGCAGAACGAGCCGAGGGGCGGCGGGAGGCTTGCGTGAGCGCTTAGGCATTTCTCAAGGTTAAGAGCAACGGCTACCCCTGTCAAATAGCGCTCCTTAACGGTTTTTCGGCTGCTTGTCCCGCGGATTCAAACCCACGGGCCATCCCGCTTTCGGTAGTGGTCCCATTTGAGGCGGGGTGCTTGGTTTACCAAGAACAAGGGCAAAAGGAGGTTGGTAAGGTTAGCGGGTGAGGAGGCGACGAATCACTGGCTATGGGACCACGAGGCTTCTGGATTGCGCTGGCGATCGTGCTGTTTTATCTGATCGCCCGACCGCATTTGGGAACGGCGTGGTACGTCACCGTGGGCCCAAGGCCGACCACCAGCGGGGGTTGTAGCGCAACACCGCCGGGCTTCATGTGCCCGCCGACGCCGTCACCACCGCCGGTGTCCCACTTCTCCGACGAAATCGACTGTCTCAGATACCTGGGTGGCACGATCTATGATCCGAGCTACCGTTGCGACGACCACCTGACGCTCCTGTGGGGCTGGTAGGCTTTCCCCGGGAGGGCGAACGCAGGTTCGCTAGTTGTTGTGCGTCACTATTCAGGTCACTACAAGATGTTGTGGCGTTAACACTTTGTCAACGGGATTAGAGGTATCCCGGTCGGAAAGGGTATCAGGCAAACCAAGGGTCGGTGTCCCTCCGACCGACCTGAGGCGTTATCGCTCTGAACGGCGGTGACCTAGGCGCCAATCTTGACGGCTAGCAGCTCCAACAGGAGGGTCCGAGCGTGGCAAAGCCTCGTAAGGATGACCGGCCTGCATGCGGTTTCTTCTACGATCCGCGGATCGGGAAGATACGGCCACTATGTGGGAAACGGAAAGAGCCCAAGAAGGGCTCTAAGGGCTAGTAACGGTCGCTAGCTGGTAACCCGGAGACCCTGGCGTTCATACCGCTGGGGTTTCCACTTTGAGGGGGTCCGATCTGTTTGACGTGAATCGGAAGCCTTCCTCGCGGAGTGTCTGTTTGACTTGATTCGGAGCGCCTGTCCCCACTCCTTCCCCACTGTGGGGACAAAATTTCCCCACACTGCAGTTACGCGGTACAATGACGCTCGATGGCGGATCGTGGCAGTCTTAAGCCTACCCCGGAGCTATGCGCTGAGATTCGGCGTCTAGCCCAAGACTACACCTACTCCGCGTCAGAATTAACTAACATACTTTTGGAATATATGGTTCGCGAAGTTGACCGTATAGATGCCGCGGTTGACGAAAGACGGCAGGAAGGCTCCCGTAGGGCTCGTCAGCGCCGATCACCAGGACCTACAAAGCTCCAATCCGCGCCGCCCCCTGCGGCAGCGGCAAGCCTGAAATAGAATCCTAGGCCGCTATACCTTCACGCATGAGGTCGGGCAGGTTCGCCAAGTCCGCTAACGTCCATTGACGATCCGTTACGCCATGCGCTATCGCCGGTGTAGTCTTCAGCGTTTGATGCCGCCGGACAAAATTATAATGCATGACGTAGATCGCAAGCGAGCGGTGTAGGTTCTGCGCCTTTTTCGAGAACGCATTGGTTAGCCGCGTGAACCGGCGCATTGACATACGCATATTAAGGTTTTGCCGTTCTACGAAGGACGTTGAGATATGGTCAGGATCAGGCGCACCTAAAACCGCCGTGCGGCGCATTTCCTTGACCACCAAGGGACTGTATTTACGATCCGGCTCCTGCCGCGCATCCTCAATGCCGAAAACCTTGACCTCGGTCCCGTAATCGGCGCGGTGCTTAAATGCTCGTTTGATATTGTCTTTGTATATCGCTAATCCGTCCGTGGAAATTTGAACAAAGGACTTAATCCTGCTAGCAAGGTCACGCATGAATCGGTATGCATCCCGTGGGGTCCGTTTTCCGAGCAGCCACGAAACGATTAACTTGCTATCCGCATCCATTCCGATCCAGGTCCAAAGGTCGCCATAGTCGGCGTGGTCTCGGTACTGCGGTTTCAGGTTGCGCTCTTTGGCGTGACAGTATGACCATATCTCATCGCATTGAACGCGAACGCAGGTTAAGTCGCGGATCGCCTCATGGTGATAGGCGGCGCAAGCATCGCCTACGTCCTCCAGAAGCCGCAGGATCGTTTTCTTGTCCACGCCGACCAGCCGGCAAGTCCCACGGATCGAGTTGCCTTCTACCAGGCAGGAGAGGACCTGAACACGTTTTGCTAAGGGAAGCCGATTCATAGTCCCATTATACCAAAGCGCTCACGCAATAACAAGCCGTTTCACGTGTGCGATATGGTGTCTGTTCGGCATGCATCGCTATGGTTATGCTTGCAATTCCAGAAAATACCTCTATAATGCAAGCATGAGCGACGATATGCATAAGGAAAAGCACGTGCGGGAAGGGCGGCGGAAAGGGGGCGATGCGCGTGCCCGATCCCTCGCGCCGACTGAGCGTTCTGAGATCGCGAGACGCGCCGCTATCGCTCGATGGGACCCGGACATTCCTGAAGCTATTTATGGCAGCGCCGACCGATTGCTTCACCTCGGAGACGTTGAACTCGATTGCTACGTACTGGCGACTGAGGAACGCGTCTTTTCCCAACGCGGAATGATGCAGGCTCTTGCCCTGACGATCCGCGGCGGAGAGTTGAGGCGTTTCGTAGCGCAAGCCGGGCTCACTCCGCACCTCTCTGAGGAGGCGCGTGACGCACTCGCAAAACCGCGCGAATTTCGCCGCCGCGGAGGGGGCCCATTAGTTAAGGGTTATCCGGTGACGCTGCTGGTGGACATATGCACGGCGATCCTCGATGCCGATCGGGCCAACGGACTACCAAAGCACTATGAACTCTCGCGCATTCGCGCAGAAATTATAATTAGAGCGGTTGCCAAGGTTGGCATCATTGCGCTCGTTGACGAGGTTACAGGTTATCAAGACATTCGGCACCGTGAGGCCCTCCAAGCTATTCTCGATAGATACTTACGCCGAGAATTCGCAGCCTGGGCAAAGAGATTCCCCGATGATTTCTACAAGGAATTGTTCCGGTTGCGTGGATGGGAATGGGAAGGGCCAGGCAAATCTGGTCATGCCGTGGCTCACTCCACGAATGATCTTGTTTATGCTCGGATAGCGCCAGAACTCTTAACCCAGTTGCAGCGTCTTAATCCGCGTGAAAATAATCGCCGTCGCGCAAAGCATCACCAATGGCTTACGGACGATATCGGACTACCCGCATTGGAGAGACACCTTTACGCCGTGACGGGGCTCATGCGAGCAGCGGATTCATGGCTGGATTTTAAGCGGATGGTAGACCGGGCGTTGCCTCTCAAGGACCCCTACGTGGATCTTCCCTTATTCGATTACGAAAGGGACAATCCCGACGAATAGTTTTCTTCGGAGGGGTGGCCGAGCGGCTTAAGGCACCCGAGTTAGATTCGGGCGGGGACTCCGGTCAAGGTGCGCCCCCGTGGGTCCGAATCCCACCCCCTCCGCCTATTCTCCGCTTTCGGTAGTGGTCTTTTTTGCCCATCGCGCCGCAGCGGCTTTCCGGGCACTTTCCTTGCGCTGCTCCTCGGTTAGAGCTTCGGCCCTAGCCTTGCCGCCTTTTAGGCCACCACGACGTCCAAGGCTCACCGCCGCGGGGTCTTTATCATCCGGTACGATTCGTGGCTCCTCGCCCGTTATTTGGGCGAAGACGGAGTGAGCAGCTTGGAACGGATCCGCCGGAGGCTTGCCAGAGCGCTTTGGCATAGCTTAAGCATACCTCAAGCCTCGGGAAGCTGTCGAGTCCAGACGAACGCTGCGGCGGCGATTAGGAGGACGATCCCCACCTCTGTCGCTAGCAAATGAGCCGCCCGGGAGCAATAGCCGGGCTGAGTCATTCGGCTGAGGCTGCAAGTCCACCATCGCTGCTGAACAGCCGCATAACGCCAGACGACGGCTGCAATAGTTAAAAGTAAAATGATAAGGCGAGCAGAGGCACGCTTCATGGGAAAAAGCATTGTGCCGCCGTATTATTAACAACCCGCTTGGCCAACCAAGCACCCCAAGTTTGATAAATCTAATAGGGACCACTACCCCGCTTTCCACACCTGTGGACAAGGTTGTGGAGAATACATCGTTTCGAGCCTGAAGGACTGGGGCGGAAGCCTTATGGCGCCGGACAATTCCGGCACTTCGCGGAGTCGGAAACAGCCGGTACATAATTTGGAAAAAACCTCGAAATAGCGTTGCTGGCGGCCTGTGGATAAGTGGATAAGGTCGTGTATATTTTCCGCAGGAAGGCGGCTTCATTAAGCCAAGGCAATGCGCCCTCACGGGGGTGGCGCAGTACGACGAAAGAGGACGCAGAGGATGGCGCTTGCGATCAACTCGGACATCTCCAACGAGCTTTGGCAGGCCGCGCTCGATACGTTGGAACGGACCTTCTCGAAGCCCGTTTTCGAGATGTGGATCAAACCTATTCGGTTCATATCATTCCACGGCAACGAACTGCACCTCGCGGTGCACAGCAAGTTCGCTCAGGACTGGGTCGGAAGCAAGCTTCGTCCCCAGATGATCGGCGTTTTGAGCGAACTCTTCGGCACGAGCGTCGAGCTGCGGCTTTCGGTTGCCGATCCGGTAGAGGCGGCTCGCCCGGTACCCGTTGCGGGAACTGGCCCGCTTGAAGAGTTCCGCACCGCCAATCTTAATGCTCGCTATACGTTCGAAGAGTTCGTCGTCGGCAATTCCAACCGCTTCGCGCACGCCGCGGCACAAGCCGTTGCCGGCGCGCCGGCGCACGCCTATAACCCGCTCTTTCTGTACGGCGGAGTCGGCCTGGGCAAGACGCACTTGATGCACGCAATCGGCCACCGCGTCATTCAAGACAATTTAGCGGCGAACGTCGTCTACCTCACGTGCGAGAAGTTCACCAACGAGTTCATCATCGCGCTACAGAACAACCGCACGCCGGAGTTTCGCAACCGCTACCGTCAGGTCGACGTGCTGCTCATCGACGACATCCAATTTCTCGCCGGCAAAGAGACGACTCAAGAAGAGTTCTTTCACACGTTCAACGCGCTGCACGAGTCCGGGCGTCAGCTGATCATCTCCTCGGACCGGCCGCCCAAAGAGATCCAAACCCTCGAGGCGCGACTGCGCTCGCGATTCGAATGGGGCTTGCTAACCGACATTCAGGCGCCCGATCTCGAGACTCGCGAGGCAATTCTGCGCAAGAAGGCCGGCAGCGAGAACATCCCGGTTCCCGACGAGGTCACCTCGTTTATTGCCAAAGTGATTCCGTCGAATATCCGCGAGCTCGAGGGCGCCCTGATCCGTGTCATCGCGTACGCTTCTTTGACCAAAGCGCCGATCACGACCGATCTCGCCGCCGACGTCCTCAAGAGCGCCGTCGCGGCGGCGCCGCTGCACCGCATTACGATCGGCAAGATCAAAGAGACGGTGGCGAGCGCGCACGGGCTGACGGTCAAAGAGATGGACAACGGGCGGCGCGACCAGCGGCTTGCGGCGCCCCGCCAGATTGCGATGTACATCGCGACCGAGCTGACCAACTACTCCTTGCCGCAGATCGCGCGCGAGTTCGGCAAGAAGGATCACACGACGGTCATGTACGCTCGCGACAAGATCAAAGACCAGATGCAGCGGGATGAAGCCTACCGCAATAAGATCCGGCAGCTCATCGCAATGTGCCAGAACCCTTGATCTCGGCCACAGCCTTCCACACAGGGCGCCCGCGCGGAGGGGATAAGCGGCTCCGAGCCCGCACGCGGTGGAAATGTGGATAGCCGGCCTTCTCCGTCCACACCTTTATCCCACGCGAAAAACCCAAGCCACGTCGTACGAATCCCGAGTTGTCCTCAGAATACACCGCTCTACTACTGCTGCGGCTTCCTGTTATACTTTACTAGGAAAACCTCAGCCCACGCCCAACGGTGGAAGCAATGAGATTCGCCTGTACTTCCAAAGACATCGCGGCCGCAGTCGGAGCCGCCAGCAAAGTCGTCAACGCGCACACGACGGTCCCCATTCTCTCGAACGTTTTGCTGCAAGCCGACGGCGACAAGATCGCGGTGCGGGCGACGGATCTCGAACTGACCCTCGAACACGCCTTCCCGGCGCAGGTTAGCGAAGGCGGCTCGGTCACCATACCGGCAAAGCTCTTCGCGAGCTACCTCGGCAACCTGGCCGCGGGAACGCTGGAGGTAACGGGAACGCCCACGCGAGCGAGCGTGAAGTGCGACCGGAGCAACTACGATTTCCATGCCTTGCCGCCCGAAGAGTATCCGCCGCTGCCGGCCGCCGCGCGCGGCTCACACTTCACGATCGCCGGCAAACGCCTGCGAGACGGCATCGATGCGACGATCTTTGCGGCCTCGGGTGAAGAGGCTCGCGGCGCCGTGCTGATGGGCACCCTCCTCGAGGTGGAGGGAAAAGCGCTGACGATGGTCGCGACCGACGGCTACCGGCTTGCGAAGTTCGCGACGACCCTCGACGAGGGGATGAGCGGCCCCGAGAAGTTCATCGTGCCCTCGCGGGCGCTGGCCGAAGTGGCGCGTAATCTCGGCGGCGGTGACGAGATCGCGGTTAACGCGCTCGGCGCCCAGAGCAACCAACTGCAGATGAGCGGCGGCGACGTCTCGATCACGGTTCGTCTGGTCGACGGCCAATACCCGAACTACCAGCAGGTTATTCCAGCGAAGTTCGACCGCACGGTAACCGCAGGCACGGCCCAGCTGATCGGAAGCCTGCGCCGGGCAGAGCTCGTTGCCGGCGATCGCGCCAGCATGGTGAAGCTTTCGGTCGCCAACCAAACGCTGATCGTCACGGCCAGCTCCGACGTCTCGGGCAACGCGTACGAAGAGGTGGAGGTCGAGCAGACCGGCGAGGATCTGGCGATCGCCTTCAACGCGCGCTATCTCGTCGAGATTCTCAACCATATCAAGAGCGAGAAGGTCGTGATGGAGTTTCTCGGTCCGCTCTCGCCCGCGGCGATCCGGCCGCTCGATCCGCTCGAGAGCGGGCAGCAGCTCTACGTGCTGATGCCGCTGCGGCAGTGATGTGCTCCTGCAGCACTTAACGCTATCAAACTTTCGCAACTACGCGCAACTCGATCTCCAACCCGCCGGCGGATTGAACGTCTACGTCGGAGCCAACGCGCAGGGGAAGAGCAACCTGCTCGAAGGCATCGCGATGCTCGGCACGGGCAAATCGTTCCGCACGTCGCATGAGGGTGACGCGGTGCGCAGCGGAAGTGAAACGGCGATCGTGCGGGGAGAGGCATTGCTGCGCGCAGGACGGGTCGAGCTGGTCTGCACGATCGAGAAAAGTGCGCGCGGTACGAGAAAGAGTTACACGGTCAACGGCGGCGGCGTTCGCTATGCGGGCTATTTGGGGCGCATTCGCGTCGTTACGTTCGTGCCGGCGGATCTGCAGCTGGCGGGGGGCACCCCGGGCGTACGCCGGGCCTTCCTCAACGTCGCGCTTTCGCAGACCGAGGCGCGTTACTATCACGAGTTGGCGCGGTATCGCAAAGCCGTCCAGCAGAAAAACGCGCTCCTGCGCGGCACCGTCGCGCCCGATGCCGAACTGCTCGCCGTTTACGAGCGCACGCTGATCGATGCGGGAACCGAAATCATGCTGGCCAGAGAAGGCCTGATCGCGGCACTCGCGCGCGCGGCCGGCCGGGCACACGCGCGTTTTGCCGGAAACGAACGTCTCGACGTAACCTACGAGCCGAACGTTCTCTTCGAGCGCGCCTCGCGTGAAGCGATTGCGGCGTCGTTCGAACTACGTCTCGAGCAGACGCGGGAGGCCGAGCGCACGCGCAAGACGTCGCTGACCGGTCCGCACCGCGACGATATGGGGCTTTCGCTCGACGGCGCATCGCTGGCTGCGTACGGCTCGCAGGGTCAGCAGCGCACCGCGGTGCTCGCGCTCAAGATTGCCGAGTATTCGGTGATGCGCGAACGCTCGGACGAGGCACCGCTCTTGTTGCTCGACGACGTGCTCTCCGAGCTCGACGAAGATCGCGCGGCGGCGCTGCTCGCGGAGATCGGCGAGTACGACCAAGCCTTCGTGACGGCGACCCACTTGCCGGCCGGCCTTCACTCCGGTGCGTGCGTCGCGCGGGTGCAGGAGGCTTGCATCGAGGCGTACGCAGCGTGCTGAAACTCTCCCAGGCGATCTCGGGCTGGACGCCGGCCGACGCGCGCTCCGTCTCCGATCCGTTGAGCCTGCTGCAGGCCGGCTGGGGCGAGATCGTCGGCGCCGAGGTCGCCAAAAACTCCAGCCCTTCGCGCGTCGTGGACGGTACGTTGATCGTCGTTACGCGTTCTGCGGCGTGGAGCCACCAACTGAGCTTCCTTGCCGAGCGCGTCCGCGACGCCGTAGCCGCCAGGCTGCCGAGCGCCGGAATCGAACGGCTGCGCTTCCGCGTGGGAGCCTTGCCCAAGCGTACCGGCGCGCCGCTGCCCAATCGCGACCGGGCTGCGCCGCAGCGCGCCGCGCAGCCGCCGGCGGCGAGCGCGGACCACGCGTTGGAGCGCTTTGCGCGCAACGTCGATGCCGTGCGGCGGGCCAAGCGGGCAGCCGGGTGGAAGGAATGCGAGGGATGCGGCGCGCTCGTCGCGCCTGCGCGAGAGCAATATTGCGTCACGTGCAGCGCGGCCCGTCTCCAAAAGCGTGCGCTCGCAACGGCGCGCCTGCTCTTCGAAGCTCCCTGGCTGGGTTTCGTTGGAACGGCCGAGCTCGTCGATGGGTTATGCAAGAGGGAATACGAGAGCCTTCGGAGCCAGCTGCTCAAACGCTGGTGGGGAATGCTCGAGCAAACGAGGCTCGCCGGACGCCTGTCGCGCGATGGCCGCGAGCGGCAGGTTGCGAGTTCGTACGTCGTCCTGCGAAGCAAACTTCCGCCGGAAGAGATTGCCCCGGCAACCGTGCGCAACGTCTTGGGCGACGAGCTGCACGATTTACTTTACGCTAACGAATAAAGGTTTGATGTCGACGAATTATACAGGCGAGCAGATCGAGGTTTTACGCGGGCTGGAGGCGGTACGCAAGCGCCCGGGCATGTACGTGGGCAATACGGCCGAACGCGGTCTCCACCAGCTCGTCTACGAAGCCGTCGACAACGCCGTCGACGAGGCACTCGCGGGCTACGCCCACAACGTGCGCGTCGTCCTGTACGCGGACGGCTCGTGCTCGGTCGAAGACGACGGGCGCGGCATTCCAACCGACATTCACGCCGAAGAGAAGATGCCCGCCGTCGAGGTCGTTATGACGATTCTCCATGCCGGCGCCAAGTTCGGAAAAGGCGGCTACAAGGTGTCCGGCGGTTTGCACGGCGTCGGCATCTCCGTCGTCAACGGGCTCTCGGAGTGGATGCTGACGCAGGTAAAGCGCGACGGCTTTCTGTGGGAGATGAGGTTCGCGCGCGGCATTACCGTTCAAAAGCTCAAGAAGGCTGCGAGAGCCGAGGGAACCGGTACGCTCCAGTGGTTCAAGCCGGATCCAGAGATCTTCGAGGTCAGCGAGTTCCACTGGGACATCCTGCAGAAGCGGCTGCGCGAACTGGCGTTTTTGAACCGGGGGCTCGCGATCACGCTGCGCGACGAACGCGGTGAGACGCCGCGCGAGCGAAGCTACACGTTCGACGGCGGGATCGTTTCGTTCGTCGAGTGGCTCAACGAAAAGAAGGATACGCTGGCGCCGATCATTTCGACCCATGCGGAGCGCGACGGCGTCGACGTCGAAGTGGCGATGCAGTACACCGACTCGTACGCCGATCAAATTTACTCCTACGCCAACAATATCGGGACGATCGAGGGCGGAATGCACCTGCAAGGCTTCCGTCAGGCCGTTACCAATGCGGTCAACTCGTACGCGCGCAAGCGCGGTCTCCTCAAGGAATCCGACAGCTCGCTTTCGACCGACGACATCATGGAAGGGCTGACGGCCGTCGTATCGGTGAAGCTGCAGGATCCGCAGTTCGAAGGTCAGACGAAGACCAAGCTCGGCAATGCGAGGGTGCGCAGCATCGTGGCGGGCCTCGTCTCCGAACGCCTCGACTTCTTTCTCGAAGAGAATCCGAAGTACGCACGCGCGATCGTAGAAAAGTGCATGCAGGCGCAGCGCGCCCGCGACGCAGCGAAGAAAGCGCGCGACCTCTCGCGGCGCAAGAACGCGCTCGAGGGTTCGGGCCTGCCCGGCAAGCTGGTCGACTGCAAGAACGCCAACGCCGCCGAGAGCGAGCTGTTTCTCGTAGAAGGCGATTCGGCCGGCGGAACCGCAAAGGGCGGCCGCGACCCAAACAATCAAGCGATCCTGCCGCTGCGCGGCAAAATTCTCAACGTCGAGAAAGCGCGTCTGGATAAGGTCCTCGCCAACGAAGAGATTCGCACGATGATCACCGCGCTCGGCACCGGTTTCGGAGACGAGTTCAACGTGCAGAAGCTGCGCTACCACAAGATCATCATCATGACCGACGCCGACGTCGACGGATCTCATATCCGCACGCTGCTGCTTACCTTCTTCTACCGCCAGATGAAGCCGCTCGTCGAGGAAGGGCACGTATTCATCGCTCAGCCGCCGCTTTACGGCATCCGAAAAGGGAAAAAGCAGTGGTGGGCCTTCAGCGAAGCGGAGCTCAAAGCGATCGTCGGCGAGGACGGCAAAGACTACGCGATTCAGCAATACAAGGGCCTGGGTGAAATGGATGCCGAGCAGCTGGCCGAGACGACGATGGAAGTGGGGCACCGCCGCCTCAAACAGATTACGGTCGAAGACGTCGTTGAGGCCGAGCAAATCTTCACGGACTTGATGGGCGACAAAGTCGAGCCGCGCAAGCAGTATATCTTCGAGTACGCCAAGAGCGTAAAGAATCTCGATCTGTAACCTTCGGCGCAACTCTCTTGGGCGCAGCCAGCACCTTCTTCACTTTAGAACTGGCTTAACGTAGCGGGGCGAACCCGCGCGCAGGAGGTATAACTGCCTCAGGGCTCTACGTGCGAAAACGTTTTGCAATCGGCCTGGTGGCCGCGGCGATACTTGTCGGGCTCGCGGTCGCAAAGCGCCACGAGATGCTGCGCGGCGCCCTCGTGGCCGGTGCGGGGATTGCCGGCTACCAGCTGCGCATTGGCGGCCTGCACATCGACCGGGATGAGGCCGTGATTGCCGGGCTCTCGGTGGCGCGCGCGTCGCAGCCCTTGCTGCGCGCGAAGCGCATCACGCTGCGTTACTCCCTGCGCGACCTCTTTCCGGGCAGCCGGCATCGCTTCGGACTCGTCGACGTCGAAGCCGTCGGCGTCAAGCTAACGCTTACTCGATTTCGTGACGGCAGCTTCGATATCGCGTTGCCGGGCGCCGGCCCGCCGCCGTCCGGTCCGCAGCCGGTCAACCGCGTGCCGCTGCACTTCCACGCGCGCGTCAGTGACGCGCAAGTCGTGCTGCGGGAGCCGACGGCCTTCGACCAAAGCGCGCGCACGATACGCATCGACGGCATCAACGCCGAGGCCAGCATTGACTCGGCGGCGGTGACGAGCTATCGCGTCGCAGGCGCGTTTGAAGAGCGCCGGCGGCGCGAGCCGTTCACCGTGCGGGGGCGAATCGACGTGGCGGCCGGCTTCGCCGCGCATCACGCCAAGGCGGCTCGTTTTCCGCTGCGCGCCCTGTCGAACTATTTCGCGCAGAGCCCCGACGTCGTAATCCTGCGCGGCGGCGCGAGCAACTTCGACGCCGTCGTTTACGCGCTCGGCCTAGAGGCGGGCGTGCCGCCCGCGTATCACGTGAGCCTGAAGCTCGACGTCCAAGATGCGCGCCTCGCCTTCAACGCGCTCGCGATTCCGATCGAAGGCATCAATGCCCGGCTCAACGTCGTCGACAACGCGTTCTTCGTAACCGGCGCGCGGGCGACGCTGGCGAAGATCCCGCTGCAGATTCGCGGGGGAATCTTCGATCTCAATGGAGCGCTCACGGGTGGGGCGCAGCTGCGTCTGGCCGTGTGGGGTCACGGCAACCTCGCCGATTTGCGCGAGGCGTTTTCATTCACGCGCGACCAGCCGATTGCGGGTAAGGCGACGCTCGGCGTTTCGGTGCGCGGTCCAATCAACGATCCGCTGATCGTTGCCAATGCGACCGCGCCGCACGCGAGTTATCGCGCGCTGCCGTTCGATGACGTAGCGGCCGGCGTCGTCTATCACTCCAAGGTCGTTGCGCTCGTGCCGCTGCTCGCCCGCTACGGCGGTGTGTCGATGGCGATTCGCGGGAGGCTGCAAACCGGCGCGCACCTCAAATCGGAGTTCGGCGTCCACGTCGCCGGGCCGGCGAGCCGGCTGCCCTACCTCGACGAGATGCTCGGCGACGAGCCGATCGTCATCGATGCGGCCGCCAGCGGCAACGACCTGCGCTTTCACGTGCTCGGCAGCGCCGCTTCCGCACGTGGAGTCGGTCGCGTGGCCGCGCTCGTCCAGATGAACGGCAACGGGACCGCGCTCGTCGACCCGTTCTGGCTGCACACGCCGCGCGGCAGCCTCGACGGTGCATACCTGCTCGACCGTCCGAGGAGCACGAGCGCATTTTGGATGACCGCCGACCGCCTAGCGATGCACGCGCCGCGCTACCAGGCGTTTCCGAACTTGACGCTGCCGCAGATGCCGAAGATCGAGGGAGGGCTCTTCGGCGCATCGCTTGCGGGCGGGGGTTCCGGCAACGACATCGTCTTAGCCGGCGTCGTGCACGCATCGAACACGAGCATCGCCGGAGTTCCCTTCTCCCGCCTGCGGGCTTCGCTGGCGGGCACTCTGGCGAACGCGCCGATCAACCGTCTGCAAGCCGACGGCCCGTGGGGCGTATTTGCAGGCAGCGGCGCTTTTTCGACGCGGCGCTTCGTCGCGACCGGGAAGTATCGCGGCACCTTTGAAGGCCTCGCTCCGTTTCTCGGCAACGCCATCGACGGCCGCGGGCCGGTCAGCGGCAAGGTCGCGATTGCGGTCGAAGCGGCGCGGATCGTCGTCGTCGGTTCCGATCTTGCGATGCCCGGTGCCACGCTGCGAAGCATTCCAATCGATCGCGCCAGTATGACGCTGGCGGTTGAAGGAAACCGGCTGCGAATCTACTCGGCGCACGCGCACGCCGCCGGCGGCGATGTGGTGGCCGCCGGCACGCTTGCGCTCGGGCCGGGCGCTAAGGTTGGTGCGCTTTCGCTGGTTGCCAATCGGCTGGCAGCGTCACAGCTGCGCGGCATCGGCCTACCGCTCGAAGGCGGAACGATCTCGGCGAGCGGAGACTTAACAGCCGGCTCGCCGATCCCGAGCTTTCTCGGGGGCGTGGCGGTTAACGGCTCGCGCGTCGCACAGTTTTCTCTCTCGGGTGACTCCGAGATCGATCTTCACGGCGACTCCGTGGGGCTGAAGCGCATGCTCGGATCGCTTGGCGGCACGTATGCACGAGTAGACGGGAGCATCGGTTCGCTGACCTCGGGCTCGCCGAGCTACTCGCTCTCGGCCGACGTTGCCGCTTCGCAGATCGCGCGCACGCTGCACGCGTTCGGCCTTCCAAACTACATGACCGACGGCTCGTTCAACGCGCGCCTGCACATCGGCGGGCGAAGCACTTCGCCGACGGTAAGCGGCGCGATCGGCGTACCGGCGGGCGAGGTCAACGGCCTCCCGTTCGTCGACGCGAGTGCCGCGCTGACCGCGGATCGAGCGGGGGTCAGCATGCGCGGCGGTTCGGTGGTCGTCGGCACGACGAAGGCGCGTTTCGATGCCGTTTCGCGTCCGCACGTCCAAGCGATGCAAGTCGAGGCGCCGTACGCCGATCTCTCCGATTTCAACAATTTTTTCGATACCGGCGACACGCTCGACGGTGACGGCAGCGTGCGCATCGCGGCGGCTTCGAGGCGGGCCCGCATTACGACGAGCGGCAATATCGATATCCGGAGCTTTCGCTATCGAAATCTGCCGATCGGCGACACGCGCGCCGTGTGGTCGAGCGCGCGCAACTCGGTAAACGGAATGCTGACGGTCGGCGGCAGCGAAGGCAAGATGCACGCCCACGGCACGATCGACTTGGTACCGGGTCCGCAGTGGCTCGACACGCTCGAACGCTCGCGCTACGATCTCGCCGCGGGCGTTAGCAATTTCGACCTGTCATTCTGGCTGCCGGCGCTCGGAATACAGGCGTTTCCGATTACCGGACGCGCCGCCGGGGAGGCGACGGTTCACGGCCGGTTTCCCCAGATCGGCGTGAGCGGCTATGCCGGTATTTCCGGCGGTACGCTGGGACCGCTCAGGCTCGATACGGCGAAGGTGACGCTGCACGCCGCGGGCAAGCGCGTGGTCGTCGACCAAGCCCAGCTGCAGACGCCGGGGCTCACCGCAACCGCATCCGGTACGTTCGGTCTCGACGCGTCGCAGCCGCTCGATCTGCGGGTCTACGCGGCGACAAACCGGCTGGCCGAGCTCGTCTACGATTCTGCGCGAGTGCGTATTCCGGTCAGCGGCGCATTCGAGTCCACGCTGACCATCGGCGGAACGTATCGCGCGCCGACGTTCGTTGCCGGCTTCGACGGAACCGGCGTGAAAGCGTACGGAATTCCGATCTCCACGCTCTTCGGGGAGCTGCGCTTGCGCCGCAACGCGCTCGTACTCTCGAACGCGGGGGTGACCTTCAAAAAAGGCGAGGCGAGCCTAACCGGGGCCGTGCCGCTGCGGCTCGCGCCGCTCGGTATTACGATGGATCAGCCATTGAGCTTCGACGTCGACGTCGTCGGCCTCGATCCCGGAATCTTCGCCGATACGCTCGGCGCGAACACGAAGATGACCGGATCGCTCGACGGGCACCTCGGTATCTCAGGAACCCTGCGCAGTCCCGCGGTCGTCGGCCGCGTCTCGCTGTCAAATGGGTCGTACGTCAGCGACCTAGAGCGCGTTCCTATCACGCAGATGGTGGCGGATATCGTCTTCGATCACGCCTCGGCCTCGCTCGCCCGGGCATCGGCGCGCGCCGGCAGCGGGTTTCTCTCAGGGTCGGGCAAGGTATCGTTCCCTTCGGGTCTTTCCGCCAGCGGGCTCTCCATTGGCCTCAAGGCCATCGCGCGGGGGGCGCAACTGGACCTTCCGGCTTACGGCAGCGGAACGCTCGACGCGGCCCTAACCGTGGCAAAACAGCCGGCCGGTCTGGCCCTGCTCTCGGGGAGCGTGACGCTAAGCAATGCCGCCCTACCCTTCGCCTCATTCCTGCGAGCCGCGACCCAGTCGGGTTCAGGGCACGCGCTCGACTTGCCGCTTGCCTTTGACGTGCGAGCGACGGCCGGCAAGAACGTCAGGGTCCGGGGGAGCGGCTACGGCGCCGGACTCGATATCGGAACGAGCGGGTCGGTCAGGCTTGCCGGCACGCTCGCCACGCCGACCTTAGAGGGTACGTTCGAGTCTACCGGCGGAACGCTGACCTATTTCGATCGCGCCTTTCGTGTCCAGCAGGCGAGCGTTCGGTTCAACGCCGCCGACGGCGTGCTTCCCACGCTTCATGCCGTCGCGAACACGACCGTCGTCAA
Source organism: Candidatus Cybelea sp. (assembly GCA_036489315.1). Lineage (NCBI taxonomy): Bacteria > Bacillati > Vulcanimicrobiota > Vulcanimicrobiia > Vulcanimicrobiales > Vulcanimicrobiaceae > Candidatus Cybelea > Candidatus Cybelea sp. The sequence goes on along the minus strand of DASXFZ010000064.1, from coordinate 84,841 downwards.
TCCCGATCCCGACCGGGCCCGCAATCCCTACGGGAGCGCGGACGTAACCATAACGGTGAATGGTCCGATCGCCGACCTAAAGGTCGGCCTCGACTCGACCCCCGCGGGTTACACGCGGGATCAGATCCTCGCGCTCATCGCGCCGCTCGGCGGCTTCGTCAGCGGCATCTCCTTCAGCCGCCAGCAGCTGCTGGCCCGGCAGCAGCCGGCCGGAATTACACCGCTGGGCACGCTCTCGCCGATACCGAACGTGACGCTTTCGCAGAACAGCAGCATCACCGTCGGCCAGGAAGCCTTCAACATTCTCAACGCGCAGTTCACCGCCGGACTCCTGGCGCCGGTGGAGACGACGATCGGCCAAGGGCTCGGGCTCTCGAGCATCAATCTGACGCTCGGCTATTATGGAAATGTCGGGTTGACCGCCACGCGCTTGCTCGGCAAAGCCGTCAGCGCCGTGTACGCCGTAACCTTCGGGCTTCCTCAAGTACAATCGTTCGGACTGGTGCTCCAGCCCGGGCCGAGCACCTCGGCAAATCTCAACTTCTTCTACGAATCGGGCCCGACAAAACTTTTACAGCTCCCCGGCTCGCCGATCGGTTACAGCGCCGGCTATCTCGTCGGCCAGCCGTTGCTCGGTAACAGCGGCTTCAGCCTTACCCTGCAGCACTATTTCTGGTGATCTGCCGCTCCATTCGCTCCAGACGTTCCCTTGATTAAGCACGCGTTGGAGCATCGGCAACGGAGCAAGGACCCCGGCGAAGGCGGAAGGAACAGGGCGTGCCGGGCCGCAGGCGATATGCTTGCAGCGAGGTGCCCGTGCTAAACACGCCAGCCACGTCGAGAGCAGATTGAGAACAACTTTTTCAGATGACCTTTGACCCCCGACGCGTCCGCGCAAGCAGATGGCGCTTGGGCATCATTCTTCCGCTGCTCGCGATGCTTCGGCTGAGCCTTGCGCCCGCGATAGCCGCGCCCGCGCCCGCGGCTCCGAAGATTGTGTCCGTAGACATCACCGGCAACCTCCACGTTCCGACGTCGACGATCATGTCGGTGATCGGGGCGCGGCCGGGGCAGCCGTACGATCCCAAGACCGTCCAAGACGATCTCGCGCGAATCAACGCTCTGGGCTATTTCGCCGATATTGCGCCGCCGCTGGTACGCGCGCGTCCCAACGGTGTGGCCATCACCTATCGCGTCGTCGAGAATCCGGTTATTACGAAGATCGACTTCACCGGAAATCAGAAAGTGCCGAGCGACACGCTTTCGGCGCTCATGGACCTCTCCGTCGGCCAAGTCTTCAACACGAATACTTTCCGGCAAGACGTACTGAAGATCAATAATTACTACGAGCGCATCGGCTACGGCGGCCAGGTGCCGACGCACGTCAAAGATATCAATCTCGACTCGAAGACCGGCGCCTTGACGCTGACGATTCAAGAAGGCTTGATCGTCAAGAACATCGAGATCGGCGGCGACCCCCTGCTCCCGCCGCAGCTGATTCTGCCGGCACTGACGCTCAAAGAGGGCAGCGTCTATTCCAACGCCGTTCGCGACGCCGACGCGAAAGCGCTGCAGAAGCTCTACGAGAACCGCTTCCACCTCGAGCTCGGAAACTTCGAAGGCGGCATCGTGCCCTCGTCGATCGATCTCAAAGCCGGGACGGCGGACGTGAAATACAATATCTACGTCGCGCGCATCGAGGTCGTGGAGATCACCGGCAACACCCGAACGAAGGACAACGTCATCCGCCGCGAACTGCGGGAACGCCCCGGCATGGTTCTCAATACGGACGCGATCAAACGCGACTACGAGCGCCTCAACGCGCTGAACTTCTTCTCGAAGGTCGAGCCGGACATCAAGCCGGGCCCGGACCCGAAGAAGCCGCAGGACGTCACGGTCGTCTGGCACGTCACCGAGCAGCGTACCGCGTCGGCCTCGGTGGGCTTCGGCTATTCGGGCGGCTTGACGGGCCTGGGCCTCTATGCGACGCTCGGCCTAACCGATACCAACCTGCACGGCACCGGCAACTCGGCTGGAATTCAGTTTGAGGAGGGCGCTCGGACCGGCGTCGCCCAGCTCAACTTGTCGATCCCCTACCTCGGCAATACCCCCCAGGGACAGCGCTACACCGCCGGGGGGTCGATCTTCTTCAACCACTCTACGTACTATTATCCGGTCTATAGCATCACCGGAAGCGGAAGCTCGGTCGCGAGCAATCCAAACGTGCCGATCCCGGTTACGCTCTATCCGAGCTCGAGCTCGCAGCAGCTTGGGAATATCGTCGCGACCAGCACGTCCAGCTCCAACGGGGTCACCGGCAACGTCGGCCGCCGCCTCAGCGATTACACGATCCTGTCATTTGCGGTCACCGGAGAGAAGATCCGGTACGACACGAACGTCCCGTCACCGTATTATTTCCAAGGCAATCAGCCGAACATCTTCGTGGGGCCGTCGCCCTCGCCGATCAGTTCGTCGCAAAATCAGTACGGCGGCTCGTTCGGTATCGCGGCGTCCTCGATCGCCAACGTCAACACGGGCTCGCCGTACAATCTCATCACGACCGGATTGAGCTTGCAGTCGATCACGCTCGACGATCCGTTTAATCCGCGCGAGGGTGTGAAGGCGCTGCTCAACACGACGTTATCTACGCCGACGTTCGGCTCGAACTTCTCCTTTACGCAGAGCACGATCGATCTCGCGAAGTTCTTCCCGATTCTGCGGGACGCGACCATCGGCGTTCACGGCGTTGGCTACCTGTCGACCGGCGTCATTCCGCCGAGCTCGCTCTTTACGTTTTCAGACCAGCAGATGCGTGGCTATAACCAAGTCTTTTACGCGACCAATGCGTACCTCGGTCAGATTGAGCTGCGCCAGCCGCTGGCGCTCGACCGCCGTATAACCCTGGCGTTCTTCGTCGACGAACTCGACTATCGAATCCGGGGAGCCTATCCGCTGCTCAATCCCTACACCAACCGGATCACCGGATACCCCTCGGACTGGGCACTTTTGGGCGATGCCGGCGCCGGCATCCGCTTTGACGTGCCGCAGCTGGGCCTCCGAACGGTGCGCATCGATTTTGCCAAGGGTCTCTACGGTACGCACACGAGCTTCGGAATCGGGCAAAGCTTCTAGGCGCCCCGGCGCGAAGCTTCAGAGAAGGAAGATGAAAACTCGATCAATTATTCTCAGCGCCGCCGCATTGCTGCTGGCGGCCTCGCTTATGCCGGGCGCCATAGCGGCCGACCTCACCGACGTCGCCTTCGTCGATCAAGCCGACGTCGCCAACCTGCCCGTCTTTTTGAGCGCGAATCGTCAGCTCGCGGGGTTCAAGGCTCAGATGGACGCGCAGTACAACGCGCAGATCGCCCACGCCAGGTCCGATGCCGACAAGCAGAGGATAACGATGCAGTTTCAGCAGCAGCTCAACGACAAGCAGCGTGAAGTCGTCGGGCCGCTTTTCCAGCGAGTGCAGCTGGCGATCGCGGCGGTTGCGGCAGCACACAACGCCTCGGTCGTGGTCGATAAGCGAATCGTGATTTACGGCGGCCAAGACATCACCAAAGACGTTGAGACGATTTTCTCGAGCCCGCAGGCGGTCTCCCCAGCGGCGGCCTCCCCGCCGCCGTCGGAGATCGGTTTCGTCGACCAGAGTGCGCTCGACGGAATTCCGAAGGTGCAGACCGCGAATCAGCAGATGTCGCAGTTCGAGAGTACGCAGCGACAGCTTTACGCCGCGAAAATGGCCGAGGCGAGGGGCAACAGCGACAAGCAGCAAGTCCTCACCGCCTATAACAAGTTGATTTCCGATAAGCAGGATCAGCTGCTCAAACCGCTGGTCGACGCCACGAAGTCGGCGACCGCCGACGTCGCGCGCAGAAAGAAGCTGCTGCTCGTCGTCGATCGCGCCGATATCGTTTATGGAGGCACGGACATCACCACGGATGTCCAGAATGAGCTCTCGAAATAGTGCCGCAGCATTGCTTGGCATGCTAGCGACGCTCGCTGCCGCGGTTTTGCCGTCGGGCTGCGGCGTCAACGTGCACTCGGCCGCGATCCGCGGCACGGGTTACGTCCGCCTCGACGAAGCCGTCAAGCGCCACCCGCTCTATCCGCAGTTATCGCAGATCGACGATGCGATCGCGGCGATCAACCTTCAGTCTTCCGGCCCGCACGTGCCGCTGACCGCACGCCAAATCGCGACGCAGACGGCGGAGCTCAACCGGGAGCTGCGGGCCGCGCAGGACCGCACCAACAAAATCCTGGCGCAAAAGCAGCGCGACTACACGCTCCGCGAGCAGCAAGCGGTGGCGTCGGCGCTGGATGCCGCGGGGGTCCCGGGCGGGGGCGCGCTCGCCGCCCAGCAGATGAGCGGCGCCTCGGCCGCGCAGGCGCAGCAGGCCGCCCAGGCCGCGAGCGCCGACCTTCAGGCCTATCAGCAGAACGTCATCTCGCAAGACAATGCAGCGACCAACTCGATCGCCAGTCAGCTCGAGACGCAAGCCGCGCAGAAGTATCGCGCGAAGGCCGAAGAGCTTCAGCAGAACGAGACCGATCTGTCGCTTCGCCTTACGCAGCAGGATGCCGGTGCACGCTTAGCGATCAAGATGCGCCTCTCGAATCTCGCCATGGACCCCGAGGCTCGCAAACAGGCGCAGCAACAGCTCGCCGCCATCAACGCAAAGGAGGCGGCACAAGTCGACGCTCTGCGCGGCAGCGACGCGGCAACCTTGCGGGCCTACAAGGCGCAGTTGGATCGCCAAACCTCCGGCGCAATCCGCTCCCAGGTCGGCACGATCACCGCCCAAACGAGGGCGAAACTCGAAGAGCACCGCAGCGAGGTTGGATCGCAGCTGCGCAGTCTGGCGCCGGCTACTGCCTCTCCGAACCTCTCGCCGGGCGTGCGCGCGCAGATCGCCAAGATTGCGCGCCAGTACGCAAGCCAGTTCCAAGCCGACGCGGGCAAGACGCTCGCCGAATACAACGCCACGAAAGCCGATCTCGACCGCCAGTTCGCGGCCATTCACGGGGCCGATGTCGGAGCCACCGGAGCGGCCGCCAGGGAACTCACCTCACTGCAGAAGCGCCGCGCCGAGCTGTACGGACAGATCGTCGGTCAGGTCGAGCGCGACGCAGTCCGCGTCGCCAAGGATCGCGGGCTCAGCATCGTTTTCGTTAACGTTTGGGCCGCTGCCGGCGGATACGACATGACATCCCAAGTCATCAGCGACGTTGAAAGCCAACACGAGTGAAAAAGAATAGATACGCCATCGTCATCACATTTGCAGCGATGCTCGCCGGCTGCGCGGCGCACAGCCAGATCGGGCTGGTGGACGTGCAGCGAATCGTGAGCAACTGGCCCGAGTACCAAGGCTATCAAAATCAACTGGTCTCCGAAGAGCGGTCGATCGCCTCGCGACGGGAGAGCGCGCGGCGGCGAGTGCGCGATGCGGCGGCGCTGCAGCGCAAATACGCAAAGATCACCGACCAGCTCTCGCAGCAGATTCGCGACGCCGCCGGGAAGATCGCCGCGCAAAACCAGATGAAGCTGGTGTTGACCCGTGAGGGCGTCGGTTACGGGGGCACCGACATCACCAGCGACATCGAAAAGTCGATGAACATCACGGAGAAAGCTACTCCCGCGCCGGGAGTCTAGAGGATCCCGTGCTCGGCACGCTGGAGGACCTTGCGCGGCGCGTCGGCGGGCGCGTCGTCGGCGACGGCACCGTTCCGATCGAAACGATTGCAAGCATCGGCGACGCCCGGCCGGGCGCGCTGACTTTTGCGACCTCACCAACGTATCTCGCCGCGGCCTGGCGCAGCGCTGCGGCCGCGGTTTTGATCGAAGAGTCGCTGGCAGCGCCCGACGCGCCCAAGCCGCTGCTCGTCGTCGAGGACGCGCGTCAGGCGTTGGCGGAGCTGCTCGAAAGTCTACGCGCGCCGCGGCCGCGCGGGCCGTTCCGGCACCCGGCGGCATTCGTCGCGCCGGACGCATCGCTTGCGCAAGATGTCTACATCGAAGCCCATGCCTATGTCGGCAGCGGCGTCTCGATCGGAGCAGGGAGCGTCGTGGGCGCCGGCGCCTATATCGGAGAGGGGAGCGCGCTCGGCGAATCGGTCTGGGTCAAGCCGAATGCGAGCCTGATGCCGGGCTGCGTCGTCGGCGATCGGGTCGTTCTGCATTCCGGCTGCGTCATCGGCAGCGACGGCTTCGGTTGGACGTTCGTCGGCGGTCGCGCCGAACGAATTCCACAGGTCGGCAACGTGGTGCTGGAAGACGACGTCGAGATCGGCGCCAACACGTGCGTCGACCGGGCTCAGACGGGTTCGACGGTCATCGGCGCCGGAACGAAGATCGACAACTTAGTTCAGATCGGGCACAACTGCCGGATCGGAAAGCACTGCGTCATTGCGTCGTTGACGGGGCTGGCGGGCTCTACGGCGATCGGGGACTACGTCCGAGTCGCGGGACAAGTGGGATTCAAAGGGCACATCACGGTTGGTTCCGGCGTCACGATCGCCGGTCAAACCGGCGTCTGGCACGACGTCGAAGACGGAGCAACGATCTCCGGTCAGCCCGCGCAGAATCACCGCGACGAGCTGCGGCGACAGGTCATGATTCGCAAGCTGCCAAAGCTGTTCGATCGTGTCGACGCCCTGGAGCGCTCGTCCTCAAGAAAAAACTAAGGCACCTCCGAAGAGGCCCGCGTACCGATTTCAATGATGCAAACGACGCTTCGCGAGAGGCTCTTCTTCGAGGGTGTCGGCCTTCACACCGGAGCGCCGTGTCGCGTCGAGCTGCGCCCGGCAGCAGCCGACGCGGGCCTGTTCTTCGTCGCCGGCGGGGTCCGGATTCCCGCGACGGTCGAATACGTGGTCGACACGACCCGCGCGACCGTTGTCGGCCGCGACGGCGTGAGCATCTCGACGACCGAGCATCTTCTCTCCGCGCTCTTCGCGATGGGGGTCGCAAACTGTGAAATCCTAGTCGAGGGACCCGAAATACCGGTCTGCGACGGAAGCGCCTCACACTTCGTGGCGGCCATCGATGCCTGCGGCTTAGAGGCGCAGTCTCAAGAACGCCGGCGATTGGAACTCTCCGAGCCGGTCTTTGTGCGCGACGGCGACAAGCTGATCGCCGCGCTCCCGTCGCCGTCCTGGCGAGTGCGCTTTATGGCGGATTTCCCCGAGCCGATCGGCACCCAGTATTTCAGCAGCGAAATCGACGAGAGCGCTTACCGGGACGAGATCGCGGGTGCCCGCACCTTCGGATATCTGCACGAGGTGCAAGCGCTCTTGGAGCGCGGGCTGGCGCGCGGAGGAAGCCTCGACAACGCCCTGGTCTTTGGACCCGACGGTCCGATGCAGCCGCTGCGGTGGCCCAACGAAGCGGTGCGGCATAAGGTGCTCGATCTGATCGGCGACCTGGCGTTGCTGGGAGCGTGGCCGCTATGCGAGATCGTCGCGGTCAAAAGCGGGCACGAGCTGCACTGCACGATCACCAACGTCCTGCGTACGCAATTGCGCGTACCGTCTGCCTAGGAGAGCACGATTGGCTGAACTCGATATCCGTCAGATCTTTGAAATCTTACCGCATCGCTACCCGATGCTGCTCGTGGACCGCATCCTCGAGTTCGAGCACATGGTCCACGTGCGCGGCTATAAAAACATTACCTACAACGAACAGATATTCGCCGGGCATTTTCCCGGTAATCCGGTCTTACCGGGCGTCTACATGATCGAAGCGCTCGCGCAGCTCGGCGGCGCGATGATTCTCGAACCCGGCGAGTTCTCTCGCAAGACGCCCTATCTCGCCGGCATCGACAAGGCAAAGTTCCGCCGGCCCGTCGTTCCCGGCGACCGATTGGATATGGAAGTGTCGATGCTGCGCCACAAACGCAACATCGGCTGGGTCAACGCGGAAGCGACCGTCGACGGCCAGTTCGCGTGTTCGGCCGAGATCATGTTTTCGATCGTCTCCGACCCGCGAATGTTTGGGGTCGACTCCACCGTGCTGCACGTTTAAGGGCAGGCCTTTCCGTGCTGCATCCCAGCGCGATCGTTCATCCGAGCGCGGAGATTGGAAAGAATGCCGAGATCGGGCCGTACTGTATCGTCGGCGAGCACGTCGTAATCGGAGCGCGGACGGTTTTGCAGGCGCACGTCGTCGTCAACGGCTGGACGAAGATCGGCGACGATTGTCAGCTCTATCCGTTTTCGACCGTCGGCGCCGCGTCGCAGGATCGCAAGTACGCCGGGGAGCGCGCCTACACTCGGATCGGCAGCCGCACCACGCTGCGCGAATACGTCAGCATCCAGCGGGCGACCGGGCAAGACCAGGTGACCGCGGTCGGCGACGATTGTCTTCTGCTGGCCTACGTTCATATCGCACACAACTGCGTTTTAGGAAACAGCGTAACGATGAGCAATCTCGCGCAGCTCGCCGGCCACGTACAGGTCGCGGACTACGTTACGATCGGCGGACAGACCGGCATCCATCAGTTCACGCGCGTCGGACGCCACGCGATGGTCGGCGGGATGAGCAAACTCACCAAAGACGTGCCGCCCTTCTTCCTCGTCGAGGGGAACCCGTGCCAGCCGTACGGACTCAACAGCGTGGGGCTTCGCCGAGCGGCCTTCTCGCCCGAAGATCGCCAAGAGATCAAGCGCTTCTATAAGCTTTTGTACGACCCGAAGCTCAACGTCTCACAAGCGACCGAAGCGATGAAGGCGCAGGTCACCACGGATCCGGGCCGCGAGATCATCGCGTTCCTAGAGGCGCCTTCGGAACGCGGCGTTCTCAAGTAGAACGAGCGCCCGCTGAAATATTTCATCTCGACCGGGGAGCCGTCCGGAGAGGCCAGCGGGGTTGCGCTGGCAGAGGCGATTCGACGTTACGATCCCGACGCGCAGTTCGAAGGAATCGGTGCGGCGCCGATGCGCGCGGCAGGCATCACGTTGTGGCGCGACCACAGCGGGTGGGCGAGCATGGGTCCGGCCGCGGCGATTCCACGCATTCCCAAACTGCTGCTGGCGATGCTGCAGACGGCCGCACACATCGGCGCGTCGAAACCCGACCTGGTCGTGCTCGTCGACTTCGGTGTCTTCAATCTCCGGCTGGCCCGCCAGCTGCGGCGCATGAACTACGCGGGCCCGATCCTCGACCTTTTTCCGCCGGGGACCTGGCTGGACGACGAGGTGAAGGCGCGCCGCGTTAGCGCCGCTTGCGTTCCGGTGACGGCCTTCAAACACCAGTACGATTTTTATCGCGGGCTCGGATGCCGCATCGAGTTCTTTGGCCATCCCCTGACCGGACGCTACGCGCTGCGTCCGCGAAAGCCGCCGCCGCCGCCCGACGGGGGAACGGTCGCGATGCTTCCGGGCAGCCGCGGCGGCGAACTGCGACGGCACCTGCCGCTCCTGTTGGCGGCATTTGCGCGGCTCGCGGCGCACCGGCCTAACCTGGAGGGTGTGATTGGGGCGGCAAACGCCCGCGCGCAGCGGCGTATCACCGAGACGATCGCACGCGAAGGGTTACACCGGGTGCGGATGGCGCGCGGCGTAGCGGAGGCCTTGCGCGGCGCGGACGGCGCTTGGGTCTGTTCGGGCACGGCCGTCCTCGAAACGGCGCTGCTCGGCGTTCCCGCGGTCGCGCTGTACGTGATTCCGCCGGCACTCATTTGGTACGGCAAGCGCATGATCAGACATCGCTACATAACGCTGCCGAACCTCGTCTTGGGGCGTGAAGTCATTCCGGAGCTGCTGCAAGACGACGCAACGCCGGAGCGTCTCGCCCTGAGGCTCGAAGGGCTCATGACCGACTCGGCCCGCCAGTACGCTGACTATGCGGAGATGCGCGAAGCACTCGGCCCGAGCGATGCACTTGAACGCTGCGCGAAGTTCGCGGTCGAACTCGCGCGCGCCGGTTGACGCGGGCGTGCTTCGCATCTACCATACGTCCGATCTTCACGACCATCGGGGATTCGCACCGCGGCTGCGCGCGCTGCGCGCGCAGCGCCCGGGGCTCTTGTTCGATTGCGGCGATTCGCTGCGCGGCAGCCAAACCGTCTACCACCGCACCGAGCCGATCGTCGGGGAACTCCGCGAAGCCGGCTACGACGCGCAGAGCATCGGCAACCGCGAGTTCCACTATCTGTTTGCGCTCTTGCGCGCTCGCGCGCGGATGATGGGCTATCCGCTGGTCTGCACGAACCTGCGCGACGTCAAGGGACGCGAGCTGCCCTTTGCGCAGTCGCTGCGCTTCGCCGTGCCCGACGGTGTGGGCGGAACTTACCGCGTGCACGTTTTGGGCTTGCTGATCATGCAGTATCCCGTCGGCAGTCTCTGGGAGCGCGTCTTTGGCTGGCGCTTCCTGGATCCGTGGGAGGCGATCGCCCCGTACGCCGCCGCGCTCGCGCCGCGCGAGCCCCTCGTCGTGCTTTCGCATCTGGGGCTCTCGCTCGACGTAAAACTCGCACAACGCGTACCCCGGATCGATTTGCTGCTGGGCGGGCATAGCCACGACACGCTCGCGCAGCCGCGCTACGCCGGAGACGTGCCGATCGTTCACGCCGGCCCGTACGGAGAGTTCGTCTCGCGCAGCGAACTCGTTTACGCGCCGGAGCGGGGCCGGTTCGTGCTCGCCGACTTCGCGTTGCTGCCGCTGCTGGAAGCATCGTGACGCGCGTGCTCTTCGTCTCGAACGGACACGGCGAGGCGGCCATCGCCGATCGCATCGCCCTCGAGATGCGCGCGATGGAGCCCGGATCGATCCGCGACCATCTCGCGTTGGTGGGCGCGAGCGCGGCCGAGTCGATGCGAGAGGTTGGGCCGCGCCGCGCGATGCCCAGCGGCGGTTTGATCGCGATGGGCAACGTCGGCAACTTGCTGCGCGATTTGCGCGCGGGGCTTTTATCGCTGGTGGCGGCGCAGCGGCGTTTTCTGGGCTCGGTGCGCGGATCGTACGACGCGGTGGTTGCCGTGGGCGACGTCTATTGCTTGGCGATGGCGCGGCGCGCGCGAACGAAGACGGTTTTCGTGGGCACGGCGAAAAGCGTGAGCGTGGCGCCCTACGGACGGCTCGAAAAGCGCCTGCTCTCGCGCGCGCAGGCGTGTTTCGTACGCGACGACGCGACGGCACGTGCGCTGCGCGAAGACGGAGTGAGCGTCGAGCCAAGCGCAAACGTGATCGTCGATCTCTTCGGTAACGCGGGGGATGCCGACGCGGCCCGCGCGCACGCCGGTTTCGATCCGGCGCTCGCGCTCTTCCCCGGCAGCCGCCCCAGCGCATACGGCGATGGCGCCTTCTTGCTGCAGGTCGTCGCGGAGATCGCGGTCGCGCATCCGACGGCGGGGGCCGTGCTCTCGATCGCCGCGGGGCTCGATCCGCAGCGCTTCGCAACGCAAGCGCGGCGCGCCGGATGGGAGGTAAGCGGCGCACTCTCTGCGCGAATCCCGTTCGCGCTTTCGGCAAACGGGCGAGCAGTCGTGCGGGCGTGGAACGGGCCGCTCGGCGCGGTGCTCGCGCGCGCCGACCTCGTTCTCGGACAGGCCGGGACGGCCAACGAAGGCGCGGCGGCGGCGGGCGTTCCGGTCGTTGCTTTCGATCGCGAGCGCGACGCCGGGTCCCGCTGGTACCGCCGGCGGCAGCAGGGCCTGCTCGACGGTGCGCTCGCCGTACTTCCCGGCGATCTTCCCACGGCGGTCAGCGGCGTTCTCGACCTCTTGAACGATCCCGATCGACGCCGGCGGATGGCCGAAATCGGGCGCGCGCGCATGGGGAGCCCGGGCGGCGCGCGGCGCATTGCCGCGACTATCCTGGCGCTCGCGCGCGGCGACTGATGCGGCGCTTCATTCCGCCCGGCCTCGCGCTGATCTACTCGGCGCTTCCGCTTTTTCCAAGCTTCATCGCGCTGACCGGGGTGGCGTTTCCGGGTGTGTCGCTGCTGCCTATTCCGGCGACGCTCGCGGTGCTCGGCGGCTGCTGCATCCTTGCCGTCTACGCGATCGTCATGCTCGCGCGATATCCGCTGCGCGGCTCGCAGCCGCTGTTTCTACCGTTGCTCTCGATCTTCGCCGCAGGATTGCTCGCCGGATGCCTGGGCTTCGATCCGCGCTCAGGTCTGCTCTTCACCTTCATCGGCGGGCTCGGCATCATTTGGCACTCCTCGATCATGCGCTTCTACGGCGATCGCTATGCGGCGGCATCGCTCTTCTGCGCGTATCTCCTCTCGGGGGGCATCGCGGCGGCGGTTGCCATCGCAACGGTCGTGCTGCGCGTACCGGCGGCACTCTATGCGCTGCAGCACGGGCGCGCGACCGGAACGTTCATCCTGCCCGGAGAGCTCGCCGGGTACCTGATCGTGCTGCTGCCGGTCGCCTTTGCCGTCGCGCGCGTTGCCAGTCTGCCGGCGATTCGAGCGTTGGCATGGAGCGTCTTCGGCGTCGGACTCATTGCGCTGGTGATGACGTTTTCGCGCGCCGGATGGATGGGCGCGGCGGCGGCGGCGGCCTTCCTGGTCGCTGTGCGTACTCGTCGTCCCGCGGTTGCGGCGGGGGTCGCCTGTGCCGGCCTTTTGGCGATCGTGCTGGTCTTCAACGCGCATCACGATCCGAGCGAAGACTACACGCGCCTCTCGATTTGGCAGGCGGCGATCGAGATCATCAACCGCTTCCCGCTGCTGGGTGTCGGCCCGTTCAACTTCTCGCATCTCTACGCGCTGGTACGCGCGCCGGACGGGGATGCGACGGCATTCCACGCTCACAGCCTCTACCTCACGTTTTTCGCCGAGTTCGGTCTCGTCGGCGTCGCCGCGGTCGCCTGGACGATGTGGCGTTTCGTGCAAGAACTGCAGCGGCGGCTGGCGACCGCCACGCCATCGGCAGCGCTGCTCTCCTGCAGCATCGCTGCCGGCCTGGTCGGGGTAGGCGTTCAAGGCCTGATCGACACCGTGAGCGTGGTAATCTTTGGACTATGGATGCCCACGTTGGCGCTCGCGCTTGCCACGGCGGCCTCTCGCGAGGTTCCCTAGTGCGGCCCATTCGAACGGCTGCGGCGCTCGTTCTAACGACGCTGTGCGCGTGCAACCCGCAGGCGCCCAAAAGGTCCCCATCGCCCCGGCCACGCGCAACGCCGCACGCCAAGGGCGCCGGGCTCACCCTCGTGGTCACCGGGAAAGGCACGGCAGATCGTCCCATCCATTTCATTCAGCAAGTCCACAACCGCATAAACTACGATCTGCTGGCGAGCTCGTACGAGAGCAAGGGCCCGCAGAACAGCATGCGCTCGGTCTTCTCGGATGCCCGGGTTACGTTTCGGGACCCGAAAGGCTCCAGGATCACGGCCAGCGCTCCGCAAGCCGTCGTCGATCAGACCGCGAACACCGTCACGTTGACCGGCGGCGTGGCGGCTCACACAGCGGCCGGGATGACGCTGCACTGCGACGAGCTCGTTTATCGTCGAGACAACGCTAGCTTACACGGAGACGGCAACGTAGTGATTACCGACCCCAAAGGCTTTCGCGCAACCGGGTCCAGTTTCGATTCCGATATTTCGCTGACGCACATGCGGATGCAATGAGCCAGGTCCCCTCGATCAAGGTACGCGGGCTCGTCAAACGCTACGGCGAGCGCACCGTCGTCAACGGCGTTACGGCCGGGGTAGAGACGGGCGAAGTGGTCGGCCTGCTCGGGCCCAACGGAGCCGGCAAGACGACGACGTTCTACATGGTCGTCGGCCTGGTCAAACCCGACGGCGGAAGCGTGCTCCTGACCAACGGCGATCGCGAGATCGATCTGACCGGCGCGCCGATGTACGCGCGCGCGCGCAACGGTGTCGGCTATCTCGCACAGGAGAACTCGATCTTTCGCAAGCTCTCCGTCGGCGACAACATCCGCCTGATCTGGGAGCAGAACGGCGTGCCGCACGACGAGCGCGAACGGCGGCTGCCGGCATTGCTCGAAGAGTTCGGTTTACGCGCTTTCGTCGATGCGCGCGGGGACAGTCTTTCCGGAGGCGAGCGGCGGCGCGTCGAGATCGCCCGGGCGCTGGCGATCGAACCCTCGTTTCTCTTGCTCGACGAGCCTTTCACCGGCATCGATCCGATCGCCGTCGCCGATATTCAAGCGATGATCCGTCAGCTGCGCGACCGCGGTCTCGGGATCCTCATCACCGATCACCAAGTACGCGAAACGCTCGCGATCGTGGACCGCGCGTACATCCTCAACAACGGGCGAATCGAGGTCTCGGGCTCCGCGCAGGAAGTCCTCGACTCCCCGATCGCCCGCCAATTCTATCTCGGCGAAGGATTCCGGTTATAGGCCGCTAGTGCGCTTTACGATTCTCGATCGCTATATGCTGGCCGAGCTGGGCGGTCCGTTCGTCTTCGGCCTGTCGGCATTCATGCTCATCTTCGCGGCGACCGAGATCTTGAACATCGGCAAGCTGGTGAGCAACGATCACGCGCCGCTGTGGGCTGCGCTGACGGTCTTCCTTTGGTCGCTGCCGGCCGACGTCGTGCTCGTGATACCGATGGCGCTGCTGCTCGGCACGCTGCTCGCCGTTCAGCGACTCTCGGGCGAGAGCGAGATGACCGCGATGAAGGCGGCGGGAATTACCTTCACCCGAATCGTGGCGCCCCTGTTGGCCGTCGGTATCGTCATGTCGGTGGTCACGTACTATCTCCAAGAGAGCGTCGTACCGTATGCCAACGATCAGCTCACGGAGATCGAAAACGGCGTGATCAATCACATCAGCGCGTTCAACCGCGACTTGACGGTTTCGGCCCCGCTGCCCGGCGGCGGAAGACAGATGACGATCGCGACCGCGTACGAGCCGAACTCGCGCGCGCTGCTCCACGTAACGCTGATTCAATACGACAACCACAACGAGCCCCGCCAGATCATCTTTGCCGACCGGGCCGAGTTCGGCGCCGATAAGTGGACGCTGGAGAACTCCAGCGTTTATCGTTTCAGTCCCGACGGCACGACGCTCTCCGAGCCGCACATCCCGTTCCAGGAGGTCCAAATCGGCGAAAAGCCAACGGATTTGGTCAAGCGCATGAGCAACGACGATCCCGAGAATATGAGCCGATCGGAGATCGCCGACGTCGTCCGCTCCGGCCAGCTAACCGAGACCGAGCGCCGCAAGTACGTTACGACCTATCAGGAGAAGCTGGCGCGGCCCTTTGCAAGCTTCGTCTTCATTCTCATCGCCATACCGTTTGGATTGCGACAGATCCGGTCGAGCGGCAGCACGAGCCTCGGCTTCGGGCTCTCGTTGGCCATCGTCTTCGTTTACTACGTCGTCATGACGATCTGCTCGTTTGCGGGCGAAGCGATGCTAACGCTGGCCGCACTCTGGGCGTGGATGCCGAATCTGCTGTTCACCGCGATCGGGTTGTTCCGGCTGCGCCGAGCCGCAATGGTATGAGCTTCGTCGAGATCGTCCGCGGGATCGGCAACGTCGCGTTCGTCATGGCGATCGCCGGTGCGGTCGCCTACGTCGGCGATCGCGTCGGCCATCAGGTAGGCCGCCGGCGCTTGAGCCTGTTCGGAATACGCCCGCGTTACACGTCGACGATCGTCGCAATCGCGACCGGTATGGTGATCGCCCTGGTCGTCACGCTCGGCGCGATATTTGCCTCGCAACAGGTGAAGACGGCGTTCTTCAAGCTCAATTCGATCAACGCCCAGATCGGGGAACTCCAGGCTCGCCAGCGCGATCTCGAAACCAAGGTCAACAGCGGGCGGCTCGTCTTTCCGGTCGACACGTTAATGGTCCCGTTCTACCGCATCATCAGCCAGTCGGCGTCACCCGCGCAGCGCCTGTCGACGATTCGCGACTACTACTTCTTTGCGGTGAAGTACGTCAACGCGACCTATCCTCGCTTGGGGCTGCGCCCGTACGTCTTGCCGCCCGACGTAGACAAGAAGCTCAGCGGCGTCGCCAACGATCTGACGACCGCGGCGAAGCTCTCGCAGGCAAACGTCATGCTCACCGTAACCTCGGATCAGAATCTGTTCGAAAACGACCAGATTCACTTCGCGATCAACGTGACGCCGGACATCCGCTACTTTCGCAAGGGTGACACGATCGCGCAGCTCGTGATCCCAGGCAAGAGCGGCGCGAGCATCAACATCGCGCTTTCGCAGCTGCAGAACTACGTCTCGATCACGGCCCGGCGGCTGCAGCTCCCCACGTTCCTTACCGACATTCAGCCGCTTCAGCTAATTCCCGACGCGCAGCAGATGCAGCAGCGAATCTCCCGCCAGGGCACCTTTCTGCTCACCGCGTACGTCGCCGAGGATTTCTATCCGCACGTCGGCGGCATCCCGATCGTGATCGTCCTGACGCCCCGGCCGTGAGCGCGGACGGGGCGGTGCTGGCCATCGACCCGGGGCGCCGCAAGGCCGGCTATGCGGTGCTCTCGGCGCTCGGCACGGTCCTCGAAGCCGGTATCGAGCCGGTCGGGGAGCTGGAGCAGCGTGTGGCCGAGCTGCTCGGAAGGATCGACGTGGAGCGCATTGCGATCGGCCGGGGAACCAACGGCCGTGCGGTTGGGCGGGTCGTCGAGCGCTTCGAGCTGCCGATTTTCTGGGTGGATGAGTTCGAGACGAGCCGCGCGGCCCGAAGCCTCTACTTCGTGGAGCACCCGCCGAGAGGCTGGCGACGGCTGATCCCGATCGGCCTTCAGGTGCCGGGGCGGCCGGTGGACGACTACGCCGCGATCGTCATCGCCCGCCGCTTCCTCGCAAGGGGACTGGGCGCTCAACCTCCAAGCTAACAGACCCCACGCAAAAGCACGCTGAGGCGGCAGCGTCGCACGGGGAATCGACTGGAGAGGAACGGAGGTTTCGTGCGTCGGATCGTCGCCGTCCTAACGAGCGCAGCACTCGCGCTAACGTTGGCGCGTGCCGCACAGGCCAACCTCCTACCCATGCCACGGTCGGAACCGGATCTCGCCTCGCAGCTGATGCTGCGCCTCTTCGGCGAAACTGCAGATTCGACGGCATCCTTTTCCGCGCAAAACGGCGATCGCGTCAGCGAGTCGCCGCTGCACGAGCTCGCGCTGCGCGTACCGGGAACCGATTCGAGCACACCGCAGAACCTGGGAGGCGGTTCGGTCGCCGTGCTGCGGCAACAAATCGCCGTGAGTAGTCTGGGCACCGATGCATCGTATCTCGCGCGCGCGGCCGACGCCGGCCTCCTCTCTACGCAGATCCGTTTCGCACCGCCGGCGTCACAGCCGAGCGAGCAGCTTTCGGGTGCGCAGAGTCCGCTCCTAACGGTCGCCTATCAACCGGTCGCGCCGGTGCCGAACATCTCTCCCGGTCCGGGCACGCTCGCGTTCGATAGCACGTCCTCGCCCGCCGCGCCCGCACTCACCAAGGATCTTCCGCTGGAGTTCAATCCCGATCTCAAAGCGTCAAGAGGATTCAATCTCAGCGTCTCCGGTCAGTACGAAGGGGCGGCTCAGAGCGATATCGGCGGACTTACCGCGACACCCCCCGCCGTACCCGCGTGGCACCTGCCCGATGCCAACGCCGCGTTGGCCGCGCCGAACTATGCCGGCTCGAATAAGGTTTCTTTGCGCGCGGGTCTGGCGGTTCCGGTCATTCACGGCTTGACGCTGAATCTGAACTACGACGCACAGCGATCCTCGGGCGGCTACGTCCTGCCGGGCCTCGAGAACCTCGACGCAGCGAACAACTCCTATATCGGGCGGCTCACCTATACGATTCCCTCCTCGTCGAGCACCCTCTCGGTCTCTGCATACCAGAACCGGTACGGGCAGAGCGTTCTCCCGCTCAACGGCTACACGCAAACCGGCGAAGACGTCAACTTTACCGTCAAGTTTTAGGCCGCTGCAGTCGCGCCCGCTCTCGTTCTTTCGAGCGTCGGTCGCTGCCGTGCTGACGTCGCTGCTCGTCGCTCTCGCGCTCGTACAGTTCGCGTCGGAGGCACTCGACGCGCGCGCGGCGGCACCGCACACGATTCCGCACCGAATTCCCCAGGACTTCGGCGAGCGCGTTTATCTCGTCCTCGACCGGATCGCGCCGGCGCCGTACGTCGAGTCGTCGCTGGCGCAGCTCGCGCTCGAGCGAGGTGACGCTGCCGCGGCACAGCACTACGCACTGCGCCTGCCCGCCTCGTCGAATCGGGACGAGCTTCTATCCCAAGCCGCACGTGCAATGGGCTCGCGGCAGCTCGCGTTCGAGTACGCGCTGGCGGCCTTCGACGCCGGCGCCGTCGCGGCGGAAGCGCAACGGCGCGCCGTCGGCGATCCACAGGCTGCCTACGACCTGGAGGCTCTCTTGGCGCGGCGTTTGAGCGCGCGCACCACACATCCCGATGCCCTCGCGCAAACGCATTGGCAGATGGGTCTGTTTGCCAATGAAACGGCCTGGAGAGAGGTGCCCGGAAGTGCGCCGCAGCGGGCTTGGCTGCGCAGAGCACTGGCCGAGTTCGAGGCGGCGGCACGCCTAGCGCCGCTCTCGGAACGCTACGTCATCGCCGACGCCAATCAAGCCGATCTGCTCGACGAACGCGCGCGCGCCGCGCAGCTCTTCCGGCAGGCGGTCGCGATCGATCCAACCAGCGCCGATGCCGTCGCGGGGCTCGGGGTGATCGCCTTTGAAAACGGCGACCGGTTCACCGCGAAGCTCTATTTGGCGCGCGCACGCGCGCTCGACGTGCATTCGTTGATGGTTCGTGCATTGGAACGCGATCTGCGGTGAGGGTCGCGCTCGACGCGCAGTTAGGCGTCGGCACGGCGACGGGAATCGGCGAGTACGTGACGGGCTTGGCGGCGGCGCTCCGCCGCCGCGGCGTCGACGTAGTGGAGTTGCGTGAGCCGCGGCTCGATCCGTGGCGCTTCGACCGGCGCGTACGCTGGGACCAAACCGTCCTTCCGCTGCGTGCGCGCTCGAGCGGGGCGGACGTGCTGCATTGCGCGTCGGGGACGATGCCGCTGCTGCGGCCGATGCCGGTCGTCGTCACCGTTCACGACGTCGCGTGGCTGCACGTGCAGGCGCACGCGCGCGCCTACGCGCGGTACTATTTCGGAAGGTTTTCGCTCGCACAGTATCGCGCGGCCGCCGCGATCGTCGTCGACTCGTCGTTTTCGCGAGGAGCTCTGCTGGAAGTGCTCGGCGGCATCCCCACGCAAAGCGTGCGGGTCGTGTATCCCGGCGTCTCGCCCGAGTTTTGCGAGATCGCGCGCGGTGCCGGCGACGGACGCACGATCCTTGCCGTCGGAACCGTCGAACGCCGAAAGAACCTCGAACTGCTGATTCGCCTGCTGCCGCAGTTGGACGGCGCCCGTTTGGTCTCGGTGGGACCGCAGACGGAGTACGCCGCCGAGTGCACGGCGCTCGCCGAGCGTCTCAACGTTGCGCCGCGAGTGGAACTGCGCGGGTACGTCTCCCGCGAAGAGCTCCTAGCGCTGTACGGGGAAGCCGCGGTCGTGGCGCTTGCGTCGCGCTACGAAGGATTCGGTTATCCCGCGGCGCAGGCGCTCTGCGCCGGAGTTCCGTGCGTCGTTTCGGATTGCGCTTCGCTTCCGGAGATCGCCGGCGACGACGCCGTGGTCGCGGGCGTCGGCGACGAGCGCGCCTGGATAGCGGCGCTGACGGCGGCGTTGAGCGGGGAGGCCGAGGCGCATGCGGCGCGCGTTCGGCGCAGCGCGATCGAGCGGTTCTCTTGGGAATCGAGCGCCGCGGCGATGCAGCGCATCTACGAAAGCGTCGCGGGCTCCTAGTAAATCGGTGAGCCGGGGCCGCCCGGCGCTACGCTTCCGTCATCGGGTGCGAAGATCAAACGCAGCGGCAGGCTCGAGCCCGCCTCCGGCATCGTGACGATCGTTACGCGGACGAAGCCGTGCGCGGGAACGACGTATTGGCGTACTTTGTATCGGGAGTACGCCGGCACTTGGTGCGATTGCACGAGGACCCCGTCGATGATGTAGGTGCCGGTCGCGCGCCCGCCGCGCGGGTTTTCGTAGATCGCAAACGTTTGCGGAGACGAGAGCGGGTTCTGCACGTTTACGACAAAGGACTGGAGAACGCCGTAGTCGCCGGCCAGCGCTTGGCCATGCAGATCGTTGGGGAGCGGAAGATGGCCGATCGGCAGCTCCAAGTAATCGGAGTCGACGCGCCACTGCGTCGCGAAGTGAAACTCGGCGATCGGGTAGATGCCGCGTGCGTGTTGGCGAGCTCCCTCGAGCAGCGCCGCAACGGCGATCGGATCGTCGGGATTGGCCGTGGCATCTTGGGCGACCAGCGTGAGGTGAACGTTTCCGCCCGAGAGCACGCGCAACTGGAGCAGATTGCAGACGATGCTTCCGGCCGGAAGATCCTGGACGACGATATTCGCCGAGGTCGATCCGTCGATCGTGATCAGGCGTCCCTGATTCTGTACCAGATCGATCAGAAAGCGTTTGGTCGCGACGTGACCGACCTCCATCTCGTTGGCGGAGGGGCCGCCGCGGCCGCTGATCATTTGAACGATCGAGGGTTCGCGCGAGAGATTCTGCGCGCGCAGAACGATTCGGCGATCGGGCTGTCCCGGCGGATTGTAATGGAAGTAGAGAAAACGCGACGGTGCGGCCGAGCGCAGATCGGCGGTAAAGAGGGTGCCAACCTCCGTCAAGCGCTCCGGATAGTCGCTGACCATCAGCGAATCGGGCGAGATGCGCGGCACGGCGATGTTTCGGACCTCGACGTGCGTAGAGCCGTCGACCTCTAAGGCGTCGCGCGCCTGAATGAGCACCGGAACGTCGAAGGCCGCGACGTCGTCTTGATTGAGCGTCCCGTGAAACGGAACGTCATCGGAACTGACGATTACTTGTGCCCCGGGACGGATCTTCGTCGCGTTCTTGATCTCGCGCGCGACCTGCTCGCGCACGAAGGCGGCCGCCGCGGGATCGCCCGTGATATCGACGGGCAGGCTCGCCGGAATCGTACCGGCAAAGAAGGCAACGCGTACCGGCACGTCGCGACGAACGCCGCGGGCGTCGGTCAGGGTGATCACCGTTGCGCCCGCCGCTTTGCCGACGATCACCAGCCGCTGCGAGGCCGGATCGATCGCCGCCGTAGCGACGCTGGGATCGGCGACGGTGACGGCGATCGGCGCGATCGCCGAGCCGACGATCACGTTCACCGCGGAGCCGACCGGAACGGAGGCGGCCGCCGGCTCGACGGTGATCGGCGGCGGCGTCGGACCTTGCCCGGGTACTCCGGGCGTCGCGCTAACCGCCGGCGAGGGGGCGGGCGAAGCTGAAGGCGAGGGAGACGGTGTTTGGGCTTGCGCCGTGGCGCAGAGCGCTGTTAGGGCGGCGAGAAGCGCCAGCCTACGCAATTTGCGCTTCGGCATGGCGTACCGCCGATGCCAACAGCGTTTTATAACCGACGCTCGGGAAGAGCACGGTCACCAAATCCCGCTCGGCGCGCTCCACCGTTCCCATGCCGAACTTCGCGTGAGAGACGACATCGGCGATCCGGAATCCGCCGGTCGCCGCGCGTTCGTCCGTTCCGCGCGCCAACGCCGCGATGCAGTTGTCGCACGCGCCGCAGTTGGTCCGGTCGAAGTCTTCGCCGAAATAGTTCAGGATGAAGCGGCGACGGCAGGAGACGGTCTCCGCGTACTGCAGCATCATCGCGAGCTTACTCTGGTCGTAGGACTTTTTAGTGTCGTAGTTTGCCAAGTTCAAGATCAAATCGCGGTGCTTACGCACGGCCTCCGTCAAGCCGTAGGCGGACTTGCCCGCGTGCTCGATATAGCCGGACTTCTTGAGCAGCGCCAGGATTACTTTGAGCTTGGTCAGCGGGAGCTGAAGAATCTTGCGAAGATCGACCATCGAGACGCCCCCCGGCTGATTGCCGAAGACCTCGATCGTGCCGAAGACGCGCTGCACCTCCTCGACGTCGGGGTACTTCCCGGTGAGGAAGTAGTTCTGCACTCGGGTATCGCTCATGCGGTAGATTAGGATGCAGCGAGAGTCGAGGCCGTCGCGGCCCGCGCGCCCCGCCTCTTGCGTATAAGCCTCGAGGGAACCCGGCAGGTCGTAGTGCAGGACGAACCGGATGTTCGGCTTGTCGATGCCCAGGCCGAAGGCATTGGTCGCGACGACCGCGCGGATCGCCTCGTCCATGAACAGATTGTGAACCGAGGTGCGATCTTCTTTATGCAGCTTGGAGTGATAGACGGCGGCGGGAATGCCGAGTTCCGTGCGCAGGTAGTGCTGCACGTCCAGCGCGTTCTTGATCGTAGCGGTGTAGATGATGCCCGTCCCTTCGAGCGCGTCATCTCCGGTAAACAGCGTCGAGAGGATGCGCAGCTTGTCGGCCTCCTTGTCGGCCTTGCGCGCTTCGTAGATTAGATTCGGGCGATCGAATCCGCGCACGATCGGCTTGACTTGGTCGAGTCCGAGCTGATACAGGATGTCTTCGCGGACCGACGGCGTCGCGGTAGCGGTTAGCGCGAGCACGGTGGGGTGGCCGAGCGCGGCAATGACGCTGCCCAGCGCGAGATAGGCCGGCCGGAAATCGTGTCCCCACTGGCTGATGCAGTGCGCTTCGTCGACGACGAAGAGCGGTACCGCGATCGACTTGAGAAGCCGCAGGAAGGCCTCGTCCTCGAGCTTTTCGGGCGTCGTGTAGACGATGCGGAGGGTCCCCGAGGCGATGCGTTCGCGAGCGCGCAGCTCTTGATCTTCGGAGAGGGTCGAGTTGAGCGCGACGACATCGGTGATCCCGCGCTCGCGCAGCATGTCGAGCTGATCCTTCATCAAGGCGATGAGTGGGCTGACGACGACGGTCGTACCCTCGAGCAGCAGCGCGGGGAGCTGGTACGTCAAGCTCTTGCCCGCACCCGTTGCAAGAATAGCCAGCGTATCCTGGCCGGCTAAGACGCGAGAAACGACGTCTTCCTGACCCGGATGA
Organism: Candidatus Cybelea sp.; assembly: GCA_036489315.1. Lineage (NCBI taxonomy): Bacteria > Bacillati > Vulcanimicrobiota > Vulcanimicrobiia > Vulcanimicrobiales > Vulcanimicrobiaceae > Candidatus Cybelea > Candidatus Cybelea sp. The sequence continues at coordinate 61,903 of DASXFZ010000064.1, read as the reverse complement.
AAATCATCAAATCCGAATTTCTCTTGAAGTGCTGCGCGCAGATTCACGGGCATCTTTCTTAAAGTGGACCCCAGCGAAATCGAACCACCGCCCCCTGGGAAGCATTCTCCATAACCGTCTCCCCCGGCGACTCGTTTCACCCGTACCCTCCGGCAGGCGCCACCAAACGGTCGGCTAAGTTGAGCCCCCGTGTCCCTGTACCGCACCTGGCGCCCCCGCACATTTGCCGACCTCGTCGGGCAAGACTCCGTGGTTCGTACCCTTACCTCGGCGATCGATAGCGGAAAGCTCGCCCACGCCTACCTATTCTCCGGACCCCGCGGTTCGGGCAAGACATCCGCCGCCAAAATTCTAGCACGCTGCATCAACTGCGAGGCCGGTCCGACCCCGACCCCAGATAACACCTGCGACAACTGTCTGGCCATCCTGGCAGGCAACGCGCTCGACGTGCTCGAGATCGACGCTGCCAGCAATCGCGGCATCGACGAGATCCGGACCTTACGGGAAGCGGTCAAGTTTGCGCCGGCGACGATGCGCATGAAGATCTACATCGTCGACGAGGCTCACATGCTAACCAAGGAAGGAGCCAATGCGTTCCTTCGGACCCTCGAAGAGCCCCCGCCGCACGCGGTGTTCATCCTCGCTACGACCGAGCCGGAGCGGCTTCCGGTCACAATTCTCTCGCGCTGCCAGCGTTACACGTTTCGGCGCATCTCCGTTCCGGTGATGATCGAGCGGATGCGCGAGATCTCGACGGCCGAGAACATCCCGATCGACGACGAGGCCCTGGCGGCAATCGCCTATCGAGCGGACGGCGGTCTCCGCGATGCGCTGACGATGCTCGAGCAGCTCGCCGCGTTCTCCAGCGGCGAAACGGCCACGGTTGCGACGCTGGACCTTGCCTTGGGCTCGACGGGGCGGCAGTACGCCGCGAAGCTCGTCGACGCCATCCTCGCGGGCGATGCTGCGAGCGCTTTGCGCGAGATCGAGGCGGCCAGCGAAGCGGGGACGGATTTTACCGTCTTGACCCGCGCATTGATCGCAAGCTTCCGCCATCTGCTGGTAGCGCGCATCGACCCCGAACTCGTCGTCCGCGACCTGGCGCCGGAGGACGCACAGCGCGTCGCCGCACAGGCGGCCGGTCTTTCACAGGCGACGCTAACGCGCGCGCTGCGCGTATTCGGTGAAGCGCAGTCGCTCGCGCGCTCCGGCGGCAACGCGCGTCTCGAACTCGAAACGGCGCTGCTCCGCTACGTATTAGCCGGCGAGGACCCGACGTTCGACGGCCTCTCGGCGCGTTTGGGGGCGCTGGAAGAGCGGCTGAGCGGCGCGGCCGCAAAGACTGACCAAACGGCGGCGACCGTCGCACCGGCCATCCCACCCCAAGCACCCAAGCTTTCCGCGCCCAAGGCGCCGGCGACGCCCCCGGGCGCGCTCTCACTGCAAAAGGTCCGGGCCGCCTGGCAGAGCATACGCAGCAAGATCGAAGGCGAGCGGCAATCCTTGCGGGCGCCGTTGTCGCGGGCGGCGATCGAATCGCTCGAAAGCAACGCAATCGTCTTGAGTTTTCCCAACGGCTGGAGCGCCGACGCGCTGCGCGAGCACGTCAAGATCATCGAGGGCGCGATCGCCGACGTGTTGGGGGTTCCGCTGCGCGTCACGCTGCGGGTGGATTCGAGCGCCGGACGCGCAAAGGCTCCGGCAGCGACTCCCGGCGCCGGATCCGAGCCGAACCGCGAACCCGACGATCCCGACGCGCTCTTCGATTATGCAAACGAACGCATACGTTCAGGTCCCTGACACCCGAAAGGTTTGTAGATGAATCAAGCGCAGTTGATGGCCCAGGTCAAGAAGATGCAAGCCGAGATGGCGAAGGCCCAAGAAGAGCTCGCCGCGACCGTCGTAACCGGAAGCGCCGCGGGGGGATCGGTGACCGTTGACGTCACGTGCGATCAAACGCTCAAGCGCGTGAAGATCGCGAAAGAGGCGGTCGATCCGCAGGACATCGAGACGCTCGAGGACTTGGTTATGGTCGCCGTCAACGACGCGCTGCGCAAGGCCAACGACGCTTCTCAAAAACGGATGGCGTCGGTCACCGGCGGCGTGCGCGTTCCCGGATTGATGTGACGACGGTCGCAAATCCCGTCGCCGTTCTCATCAACGAGCTCAGCAAACTGCCGACGATCGGCCCGAAGACCGCGGCGCGCCTCGTCTTTCACTTGTTGAACCGCCCGCGTCACGAAGCGCAGAGCTTAGCCGAAGCGATCCTCGCCGTCAAAGACAAGGTTCACTTCTGTTCGATCTGCTACTCGCTCTCGGAGCTCGATCCGTGCGAGTTCTGTACCGACGATCAGCGCGATGCGCGGGCGATCTGCGTCGTCGCCGAAGCGAAGGACGTGTACGCGATCGAGCGCACCGGCGCGTTCAAGGGCCGCTATCACGTGCTGGGCGGATTGATCTCGCCGATGGACGGCATCGGGCCGGGGCAGCTTCACGTTAAAGAACTCGTCGAACGCATCGGCCGCGAGGACCCGCAGGAGATCATCTTGGCGACCAATCCGAATGCCGAAGGTGAAGCGACCGCGCTCTATCTCTCCCGCTTGATCCAGCCGCTGCGCGTCGCGGTCACGCGCCTTGCCTACGGCCTGCCCATCGGCGGCGAGCTCGACTATGCCGACGAACTGACGATCGCCAAAGCGATCGAGGGCCGCCGAGCGATGTAGAGCCCGCGCGGAATAGGGAAACTTGTCCCGCTTGGACGTGCCGTTTGGAAGTGCCGTGCGGTCTAGTCAGCTTTAACTAGGGTGGGCTTCGGCGTGCCGCGCTATTCTAGGCGCACACCGGGTGTGGGTGTGGGACGCGAGGCGCCGAGAGTAAAAAATCGGCGCCTCGTTTGTTTTTAGAGGCCGAGTCAGAGCAGCCGCAAGGCGTCGCCGCACTGCACAACACCCGGCGCAACGACGTCGCAGTAGATCCCCATCTGGTTGCTGCGCTGCTGCGCCACGTACTCGAGAATCCGCGGATCGCTCGGTTCGCCGTTTGGGTGGTACGTCACGGTGACGCACCGCCCGATCGGAGCGCGAACGCGCAGGCGCACCGCGCCGAGCAGAAGCTCGCGTTCGACGAGTTCCCGTTCGAGCGGCGCCGCATTCTCGAAGCTGCGGACGAAGAAGTTCGGCCTAAAGCGTTCCCACTGCACCGGATAGCCGATGTGGGCGCTCACCTCCGCGAGCCAGGCGTCGACGATCAGCGAGAGCGGCGCGTCGTCGAAGAAGTGCTCGTCGCGGCGGATCTCGAGGCCGAGGCCGCGCGCACGCGCAAGCTCCTTAGCCGCCTCTGCCTCGTCGAGCAGGTGAAGCCGATCGTTCTCTTTGCCGCGGTACGTCTTGCCTTCTCGCGCGCCCTCTCGCGCGAAAAGCGCAGCGGCTCGATCGCCCGGAATTCCCGATTGCTCTACCTCGGCGCGATCCAGCGGCTCGCCGCGCAGGCTCTTCACGGGATAGCGCCGCAGCGCTTCCAGCGAACCGAGCAGGACGCCGGCTTGCGAAGCTGCGCGCAGAGATTTAGGAACGATTGCGCAGCTTCCGCAGGAGCTCGCGTGCGAGCGCAAGCGCGTCTGCTTTCGTGCGGCTGTAGAGCGAGGCCGCCTGACCCTTGCTCATATAGCGCCCATGTTCGTAGTAGAACGTAACGCCTTCGCCGACGACGATCGTTCCGGCATAGGCGATCGCGCCTTTGATCGCGATCCCCGCGATCGGAACGAAGCCGGAGAGCTCGCGCGCGAGCGTACGCCAGCCGAAACCTCCACCGATGACCGGTAATAGCTGCCACGTGCGTCCGACGTCCGGATCGCGGCCGTAGGCGGCTTCGATGTGCAGCATCAGCATGACTTGGATGCCGGTGATCGCCACCATATCTCCGGCCGATGCGAAGGCCCCCAGCACGAGTCCGACGACCGGTATATGATCGACCAACGCGCTTGCCAGCGCAACTTTCAGCGCGCGCTGCGCCGCGTCGCGCGTCAGCTTGGCGGCAACGCTCTCCCGCAGCACGGGGAGATTGCGGCCCACCGCGATTTCGACGCCGTTCGCCGACTCGACGAGATGCGGAAAGACTCGCGCCCGCAACGCGGCAGCGTCGAGGCACTGCACGACGTATTCGCCCCACGTGCCGCGCGCCGGAAGGTTCGCGGGGCCCGACGGCGTGCCGAGCGCGTCGACCGTAATCGCTAGAATCGGAACCTGGAGCGCTGAGAGCGGCGCGAAATCGACGCCCGTGCAGTCGTTGCGGTGCCCCAGAAAGAGCACGGCGCGAACTTCCTTTGGGTCGGTGGCCAGCGGTGTCCCAGCGCGGATCGTTTCGAGACAGGCCGACGCTTCGCTCCGCGCGATCTCTTCATCGTGTCCGGAGAGCAGCAAAGCGCGCAGCCTTGCCACCAGCGACAGATCGCCGCAGAGCAGAAAGCGAAACGGCTTGCGAACGTGCGCGTGAACTGTGCGTACGTCGATTCCCTTGCGCACGATCGTGAAAAGATTACGGGCGTCGCCAGCGATTGCCATGATTGCAGTCCTACAAGCCGAGCTTGTTGAGGTCGACCGCCATCGTGCCGTCGGCTTTGCGCAGCTCCTTGGCGGGATCGTCGGTGTAGTCGAGGTAGACGAGACCGAGGAATATCTCGAGCGGCCACGCGTGCATCTTATGCGAGTTGGCGACGTCGACGATCGTTTGATTGGCGCTCTTGGCCTCGGCGATGATGCTCTCCGGCGTGCTCTTGATATCGGCGGCGACGATCGTCGCGGTGACGACGTCGCCCGGCGTCAGATCGTCGTGCAGCATCGTCCGGTAGGAGACGCCCGGCGAGCCGAAGCGCTGCTGCAGCGCGTACCGCAGCGTCGAGTAGATTTGCGGGGAGGTTCCCAGCCCAAGCAGCGTGATGCGCACGCCGATCTGGCGCGAACGCGCGAGGTTGAAGAGCTGGGCGCCTTGCGAGGATGCCGTTGCAGCCGAGTTGAGCTCGTCGACGGTCTTTTTCATCATCGGCGCGACCGACAAGTAGTCGGCTTGGCTGATGTCGCCGCCGAAGCTCATTTGCGCGTGGTCGAGCTGTTTGAAAAACTCGTCGAGATCTCCGAGCGACTGGTCGAGCATCGTGAGCGAGGCTCGCGCCGCGTCGACCGAGCGCAGCATCTCGCCGTCGGCCAAGGTGAGCTCGTTCATCATACTCGGGTACGAGGGCAAGATCTCTAGCGATTCGGCCGGCACGGTGCTCATCGAGAAGGGAGCCAGCATCTCGTCGTAGATGTCGGCGCTCTCCTTGAGGAGGCCGTTTTCCTTATTCTTTTCGAGCGAACCGACGCCCCCGATCGGGCTCGTGTCGCCGCCCGCATCGCCGAGCGTGCTATCGACCGAGCGCGCCATCGAGGTGAGGTTCTTGACGATGGCTTCGATGCGGCTGCCGCGGCGAATGTTGACGCGGCTGAGGTCCGGTACCTCGTATTGGATCGTTTCCAGGCGGCTCTGGACCGACTTGAGCTGATCTTTTCCCTCGGTTGCTCGAGTCTGAATCTCGGTTGCGGCGGAATACTGGGCAGCCTGCCCGGCCAGCACGGCCTCCTTGAGCTTCGGCAGGTTCGGCTTGGTCAGCGTAACGCGCTGTACTTCCATCTGCCGCAGCGCCGTGATTCGCTGATTCGCCGTCGCCCGCGTCTGAGAGGATCCAAGCTGGGCCGCTTGCGCGAGCGTCTGTTCGCTCTTGCTCGGAAGGCCAAGTGCGAGCTCGGATTGCCCGAGTTCGAGCAGCGCCTCGGGGTTTTGCGGATCGGTATGCAAAACCTGATCGAGGCGCAGCTGCGAGAAGGAATAGCGCGAGCGCTCTTCGTCGCTCGAGGCTTGGACGAGCTCCTGCGTCGATGTGATCGTCCTCGGATCGAGCTCCGGGTAGCCCATCAAGTGCGAGACGCGCGCCGACGGATCGGGGTGGTCTTGGAGATACTTGCTGACCGCGTCGCTGTGCTCGTCCTCCAGGATGCCGAGGTGCGCCATCATCGTCACCATCGATTCGGGATCGTACCCCGCGCGCGACATCAGCTGCAGCCCGTAGCGATCGGCCTGGATCTCGTCTTCACGGGAAACCTTGGCCATCAGCCCCGCCTCAGCGAGGCCGCCGAACTCGTAGAGGATCGGCGAGAACATCGACGCGATTCCGAAGAGAAGGTTCAGAATCTCCGCCTTCGTGTTGGTCGTGATGAGGTGGCGCCGCTCGATGTGGCCGGTCTCGTGGCCGAGAACGCTGGCCAACTCGTCGTCGGACTGCACGAAGTCGACCAGACCCTCGTAGACGTAGACGAATCCGCCCATCGTCGCAAAGGAGTTGATCTGGCTGTCGTGGATGATCTTGATCGAGTAAGGAACGTCCTTACGCGCGACCTGATTCCAGAGGTTCCCGGCGACGCCGGAGACGTAGGCGTTGAGCAGCGGATCGGTTTCGATCACGCTGCCGGCGACGATCTGCTGATCCTCGGATTGGCCCAGGGCAATTTCGGCCTGCGTCGACATGGCGCCGGTCGGTGCCGGACCGCCGGCACAGAGTAGCGAGACGATGACGAGAGCGGGAATAATGCGACGCAGCATACGGGTCTCAATTCCTCTACCGGCGGACAAAGATTAGGTTACGCCGCCTGACTGTGTATTATATGTGGACAACGCCAAGAACTTGCGAATCGTTTGTGGATGAACAAGGGGTTGCCCCCAGTTCTTCTCGGAGAGCGTAGCGTGGCACTCTTGCGAGGGAGGCGGGGCGGCCTCGAAGTGACCTTGTCCCCCGGTGACTTGAGCCAGGGGTTCGCGGAGCTGCACGCTCGCCTCACCGAGCAGCCGGGCTTCTATCGCGGAGCCAGCGCCATCGTCAACTTCGGCTCCGATTTGCCGTCGGACGAAGAGCTGGCCGGGCTGCGCGGCGTCCTCGAGGAGGCGGGAATCGCGCTGCGCGGGGTCGCTGGGTTCGACGAGGAGCTGGCAGCGCTCGCCGCACGAACCAGTCTGCTGTTTGAAACGCCGCGCGAAGAGACCGTCCGCCCCAGAGCACTGCGGCCGCGCACCGATCCCGCGCTCTCCGATTCTGCGCGCTCGCTCGTCGCCGATTTTGCGGGAGCGCGCGGCGACATTGCCCAGCGCCGGCGCCGCGGCGAGGAGAGCGTCCGCCGTCACACCGGGCCGCCGGTCGAGACTGCGCGGCCGCCCGCCGCGCTGCACGTCGTCGAGACCGGCCCGGCGACGCTCTATCACGCGTCGACGCTGCGCGGCGGCCAAGTTCTCCATCACACTGGGAACATCGTCGTAGTCGGCGACGTCAATCCCGGCGCGGAGCTGATCGCGACCGGAGATATCCTGGTTTTCGGGCGGCTTGGGGGCATCGCGCACGCGGGTGCGCAAAGCGACGAGAGTGCGCGCATCTACGCTCTCGACCTCTCACCCACCCAGCTGCGCATCGCGACCTTCATCGCCGCTGATGCAGAGAGCAAGCGGAGCCGGCCGGCGGTGGCCGAAGCTGCCCTCGTGCGTGATGGGCGGATAACGATTCTCACTCTCGATCGCCTCGATATATCTGGAACGCTGGGAGCGGTCTCGACGTGACGCCGCGCAAGATCGTCATCACCTCGGGAAAAGGCGGTGTCGGCAAAACGACGACGACCGCAAACCTCGGCGCGACGCTCGCGAAGCGCGGCAAACGTGTGATCTTGATCGATGCCGATATCGGGCTGCGCAACCTCGATCTCGTGCTCGGCCTCGAAAAGCGCATCGTCTTCGATCTGGTCGAGGTCGCGGAGGGGCGCTGCCAGCTTCGTCAGGCGCTGATCAAAGACAAGCGCTTCGAGTCGCTTTCGATCCTGCCCGCGGCGCAGACGCGCGAGAAGGATGCGATCACGACCGAACAGTTCTCGGCGATCGTCGACCTCGCCGCAACGCAGGCCGACTACGTGCTGATCGATTGCCCCGCCGGCATCGAGCACGGTTTTCGAAACGCCGTCGCGGGGGCTTCCGAGGCGATCGTCGTTACGACGCCGGAGGTCAGCGCGATTCGCGACGCCGATCGGGTCGTCGGCAAGATCGCCCACGAGCGCAAGCCGATTCGCTTGATCGTCAACCGCCTGCGTCCCGAGATGGTGCGCAGCGGGGACATGCTCTCGGTCGACGACGTCTGCGACGTCCTCTCTATCGAGCTGCTCGGCGTCGTTCCCGACGACGAAGAGGTCATCGACACGACCAATCGCGGCGAACCAATTGTGCTCAACGATGCCAGCCGCCTCAAGACGATTTACGACAAGATCGCTCGCCGTCTCGAAGGCGAGATGGTGCCCTTTACCAGCTTCGACGGCACGAGTCTTTTCGGTCGTCTCCTCGACGCGTTGAAAGCGGGGTAGCGCGTGCAACAGACACAGGCCGTTGAACACGAGACCGAGGCGGCCGCACCGGCTCGGCGCCTCGGTCGCGCGATCGTTCTCACTTCGGGCAAGGGCGGCGTCGGTAAGACGACGACGACCGCGAATCTCGGCACGGCGCTCGCGAGCCGCGGCGTAAAGGTCGTGCTCGTCGACGCCGACGTGGGCCTGCGCAACCTCGACATTCTTTTGGGCTTGGAGAGCCGCGTCAAGTACCATCTGCTCGACGTGCTCGAGGAGCGCGCCTCGCTGGATGACGCGCTGGTTCCGAGCAAACACGGCGACACGCTCTTTCTTCTTGCGGCCGCGCAATCGCGGGAAAAAGACGACGTCGAAACCGAGAAGATGAAGGCGCTGATCGAGTCTCTGCGCGAGCGCTTCGACTACGTGCTGATCGACTGTCCCGCGGGCATCGAGCTCGGTTTCAAGAACGCCGTCGCCGGCGCGGACGAAGCGATCGTCGTCTGCACCCCGGAGGTATCGGCGGTGCGCGACGTCGATCGTGTCGTCGGGCTGCTCGGCAACCGCTTTCGCCCGCAGCTGGTCATCAATCGGCTGCGTCCCGCACTCGTGCGCAAGGGCAAGATGCTCTCCGTCGACGATGTGAACGCGATACTGCGTCTTCCGCTGCTGGGCGTAATCGCCGACGAACCCGACATCATCGTGACGACGAACCGGGGCGAACCGCTCGCGCTGCGGCGAGAGAATCCCACCGGCGCCGCCTATCACGCGATCGCCGCACGAGTTGCCGGCGAAGACGTTCCCGCGCCGATGCCGCCCCTCTCGAAGCCGTCGTTCATGGAACGGGTGAGCTCCTTTTTGGGAGGAAAGCGCGCGTGATCGAGTTTCTCAAACGCCTCTTCGGGCAATCGGGCTCGAGTGCGACGGCCAAAGAGCGGCTGCGTTTGGTTCTCATGACGGATCACCTCGAACTCGCGCCGGAGATGATCGAAAAGCTCAAGGCCGATCTCGTCGACGTGATCTCGCGACACGTCGAGGTCGACCGCGATCGGATCGAGGTTAACTTCGAACGGCAAGATACCGCGCTCGCGCTGCTGGCGAACATCCCGATTATCTCGGTTAATCGTCCCAACGGTAACGGCAGCCACGGTAACGGAAGCAACGGCGGTGCGCCGGTCGAGCCGGTGAGCGAAACGGCCTCGGCCGTCGTCGAAGACGCAGTCGCCGTCGAGGCGCCCGCGCCGAAAAAGAAAGCCGCCGCCTGCGCAACGCCGCCCGTGCGCAAACGGCGGCGGCGCAAGAAGAATCCCGCCGCGAGCGCGGCTCCAGCGCCGACGCCGACCTGAGGCCGCTTGGCCGTCCTGGCACTCGGCAGCGGCGCTAGACGTTACGCTCGCAACTTCAACTGGCCGCTGGCGCTCGGCGCCGTCTTCATCGCGCTGATCGGCTTGCTGTGCATTCGCTCGGCCGGATTGCACGATACCGATGCGGGCGGCGAGTTCAAGCGACAGATACTCTACTTGGCACTCGGAATGGCGCTGATGTTCGGGCTCTCGCTCGTCGACTACCGAAACTGGCAGCGCTGGGCCCCCGGCTTGTACGCCATCAATCTGTTGCTGCTGATCTTCATCCTGCGCGGCGGCCACAGTGCGCTCGGCGCGCAACGCTGGATCTCACTCGGACCGCTCGGCACTTTTCAACCGTCCGAGCCGGCCAAGCTCGTCGTCGCGATTTCACTGGCTGCCGTGCTCTGCCGCGGGCGCTACGAGAATTTGCAAGAGCTCTGGAAGCCGCTGCTGACCGTCGCGCTTCCGGCACTCCTGATCCTCAAGCAACCCGACTTGGGAACGTCCCTGACGCTGGTTGCGATCTTGACGGTCGAGCTGTTCTTCGCGTTGCCCAAGCTCGGCGACTTCGGCATCTACGCGTTGGCCGTGCTGGTCGTCGGCGCGGCAGCCGTCGGAACCAATGCGGTCCTCAAACCGTTTCAACGCGCGCGGCTCTTCGTATTCCTCAATCCCAAGGCCGACCCGCAAGGTTCGGGTTACAACCTCGCGCAGTCGAAGATCGCCGTCGGTAACGGTGAGTGGTTCGGACGCGGCCTCTATCGCGGAACGCAGACGCAGCTCAACTTCGTACCCGAGCACTCGCGCGATTTCATCTTCACCGTGCTGGCCGAGGAGTGGGGCTTCGTCGGCGCGGCGCTCCTGCTGGCGCTCTATGCCGCCGTGCTCTACGGGGGCGTGCGCGCCATGCTTGCGGCACGCGATCGTTTCGGGTTTCTGCTGGCGAGCGGCCTGGTCGGGTTGCTTTTCTTCCACGTGCTCGTCAACGTCGGAATGACGATCGGGATTATGCCGATCACCGGCATCCCGCTGCCGTTCATGTCGTACGGCGGCTCCGCGATGATCACCGATTTCGCCGCCGCCGGCGTTTTGCTCAACATCTTTTCTCAGCGCGACCGCGACGTGCTGGGGAACGCCTAGGGGTGCTCGACGGGGCAGCTGGAAGAGCACCGGTCGGCCAGGCAGCGGGCCCTTTCTCGGAAAGCGAAAGGAGCGGTTTCCCATTGAAAACACGTATGCTCTTCTGGTATGCCGTCGGTATAACCGGCAGCGCAGTACTCGTTGCCGGCTGTAGCGGCGGCGGGTCGTCGCCGGCGTCCGGTCTCCGCGGCGCGAGCGACGTCGCGTATGCACGGGCACGCTTCCATCCCCACCTCCGCTGGGCGGCTTCGGACCTCGCCCAAACGCCGCGCCTGCTTTTCCTATCAGACAGCGCATCGGGTAACGTCAATATCTATTCGCTGCCCGACTTGAAGCTGAAGGCGCAGTTCGATCCAGTTGGGAGCGACCTGCAGGGCGAGTGCTCGGACACGACCGGGGGTGTCTATATCACCAACGCTGGAGCGGGATGGATAGGCGAACTAAATCGCGCGGGCGAATTGTGGACTCCAACCTACGGACAGATCCGCGCGCCCTTCAGCTGCGCCGTTAACCCGATAAACCGTGAAGTTGCCGTTACCAGTAACGGCCCCAGCGGGGGTAACATCCAGATCTTCCGCCCGACCGACAGCGGATACAGGAGCTCATTCTCGGTTCCCATATGCAGACGTACTTTTTCGACGGCTACGATCGCCGCGGCAACCTCTGGGTGGACGGCTACACCAAGAACTCGACCAGCGTTGTCGCCTCCTGCAGGGGGTCGAGGTGCCGCACGATTCCGATCAGCGGCGGGACGATCTATCAGCCAGGTTTCGTGCAGTACGCAGTGGGGCAGAAAACGTGGTACGTAGCCGACAGGAGGTGCGGTGGCAGAAGCCGCTTCTGCATTTATCCAGTCTCCGCCAGTGGCGTGCTGCGAAAGAAAATCACGCTTACGGACGCACACGGTAAACCCGTCTGCGACATGTTCCAGGGTGCGATCACCGACGCAGGGAGCAGAGTCTTCGTCGGCGGCGTCGGCAACGGATTGGTCAAGAACTGCGGCGTCACCAGCGTGGCTCGCTGGAACTTCCCGGCCGGCAGCGACCCAACGGTCGGCAACGACGACGTTGGCGCATCCCCGAGCGGAGCCGCGATCAGCGCGAAGGCTGGGGGCATTTAAGTCGGCTGCGCGGCAAAGGGACGAACTCTCCTGGCTGCCAAGGAAAGAGGGTTGGCGTTATAAGCACGACCGGTCGTTTGGCGGCTCTCCTGGTTGCATTGCTCGGCTTAGCGGCGTGTGCGGGCGGAGCATCATCGGCAGTTCCGGTTGCCGACGCCGCCCACGCAGAGGCGTTCGCCGCGGCGCCCGGTGCGTCGGGCATCCGCAAGATCGAGCACATCGTCATCATCGTGCAAGAGAATCGCAGCTTCGACAATCTCTTCCAAGGTGCGCGCAACGCCGATACACGCCCTTGGGGTTACGACAGCAAAGGCGACAAGATCGCGTTGCGTCCGCTGACGATGAAGACGACCTGGGACGTCAATCACAGCTTCGGTGCCTTTCTCACCAGCTGTAACGGCACCGGAAAGTATCCGGGAACCGATTGCCGGATGAACGGGTTCGACCGGGAAGGAGTTGAGTGCGGCGGTCCCGGCGAGCCGCGCTGCCCGTTCAAGGATCCCATGTACTCTTACGTGACGCCCAGCGAAACGACGCCATACTTCGACATGGCGGCGCAGTACGTGTTGGCCGATCGAATGTTCGTTTCCAACGTCGACGAGAGCAGCTTTGTCTCGCATCAGTACATCATCGCCGCTCAAGCGAGTTCGAGCATGAACGTGCCCGAAGGCGGGCCGTGGGGCTGCAGCGGGCCCGCGCTCGTCCTCACGCTCACGCAGCAGCGTGTGGAGGGCCCTTCGGTTCCGGCCTGTTTCGATAACCAGACGCTCGGCGACGAACTCGACGCGGCAAAGATCTCGTGGAAATACTATACCGCTTCGCTCCGCGAGGGCGACGGCGGCCTTTGGAACGCCTATCAGGCGATCGATCACATCTACAAGGGCCCGGACTGGAAAAACGACGTCATCCACCCGCAGACGCGCTTTTTTAAGGACGTCCGCGACGGTCGGCTCCCGGCGGTGAGCTGGGTGACGCCGACCTGCAAGAACTCCGATCACGCTGGCTGCGACGCCGACGACGGTCCGAAGTGGGTCGCGGCGCTCGTCAACGCGGTCGGAGAGTCGAAGTACTGGGATACGAGCGCTCTCTTCGTCTTCTGGGACGATCCCGGGGGCTGGTACGATCACGTCGCCCCCACGAAGGTCGACTACGACGGACTCGGTTTTCGGGTGCCGCTGCTGGTCATTTCGCCCTACGCGAAGCGAGGGCGCGTCTCCCACGTGCGGTACGAGCACGGCAGCCTGCTTCGCTTCGTCGAAGACCGCTTTGGGCTCGCTACCCTCTCGGCATCCGACGCCCGTGCAACCTCTCCGGCGGCAGACTGTTTTAATTTCTCAGAGGCGCCGCGCAAGTTCGTCCCGATTTCGACGACGATGAGCGCGCACGACTTCGAGCGGGAGCCGCTCGACCCCCGGCCCGTCGATACGGAGTAGCCGCGGGCAGGTCCGTTTTCCGCCGGCCGGGAACAGAGGCTCCAAGTCACGCCGGCTGGCTCCGTCTTCGAGACGAAGGGCCGCCGGCAAAGATTTATTAACAAGCAAGATTTTTCTTAAGGGGCTAGCCCTGGCGGCGCGAGGCGCCGCCCGCAAGGTGCACCGGCAACGGTAGGCGCGGCGAGGGAGGCGGGCTCCGAAAATAGGGGACAATTTGTCGAGCGAGATATTGATCTCGAGCGACCCGTGGGAAAACCGGGTCGCCATACTCGAGGACGGTGGCTTAGCAGAGCTCTACATTGAGCGCGAAGAGAAGGTCATCGGCTCGATCTATAAAGGTAAAGTACAGAACGTGCTCCCCGGAATGGGAGCGGCTTTCGTCGACATCGGTCTGGGACGCAACGCGTTCCTCTACGTCGACGACATCAACAAACAGCCTCTCAACATCGGCGACGTCGAGATCACCCAAGGCCACGGCGGCTTTACGATTAGCGAGAAGGTCAAACGAGGCGACGACGTTCTCGTGCAGATCGTCAAGGAGCCCCGCGGCCTCAAAGGGGCGCGAATCTCCACGAACATCTCGTTGCCCGGCCGGTATCTGATCTTGATGCCGACCGGAAAATACTCCGGCGTCTCGCGCAAGATCGAGTCGGCCGACGAGCGCAATCGTCTCAACGGCGTCATGAAGCGGATTCGGCCGGAGGGTATGGCTACGGTCGTGCGCACCGCCGCGGCGGGGGTCAGCGAAGCCGAGCTGATCGCGGACCTGGGTGTGCTGATCCGCATGTGGCACGGAATTCTCGAGCGCTATAAGCGCGCCGGCTCGCCGTCGCTGCTGCACAAAGACATGAACTTGGTCTACAAGGCAGCGCGCGATTTCATCACGGCCGACGTCGACCGGGTCCTGATCGACGACGAAGAAGAGTACCGCAAAATTCGCGACCTCCTCCAGCTTCTCGGGCCGCAATACATCGATCGCATCGAGTACTACAACTCGGGACGCTCGCTCTTCGACGATTACCACATCGAGGCCGAGCTGCAGAAGCTGATGAAGCCGAAGATCAATCTTCCGTCGGGAGCTTCGATCGTCATCGAGTCGACCGAGGCGCTGACCGTCATCGACGTCAACTCCGGAAAGTTCACCGGCGGCCGGAACCTCGAGGACACGATCCTCAAGACGAACATCGAGGCCGCCGAGGAGATCGCACGGCAGGTTCGCCTGCGCGATATCGGCGGGATCATCGTCGTCGATTTTATCGACATGGCCTCGGAAGCTTCCCGCGATAGGGTCATAAAGACGATGGAGGAGAGTCTGCGCCGCGACCGCACGCGAGCGACGATTCAGTCCTTCTCAAATCTCGGGCTGCTCGAGTTCACGCGCAAACGCATCGGCAAGGACCTCGGCGCGCAGCTGCGCGGCAGCTGCCCGACCTGCATGGGCATGGGCAGCGTGATGTCGCCGCAATCGGTGGCCATCGAAACCTTCCGCCACATTCGCAACGAGACGCGCAACGGCGCCGCCGGCGACGTCGTCGTACACGTCGCGCCGACCGTCGCGGTACAGATGGACTTTTGGTACGAAGAGGAATGCAGCGAGCTCGCCAAAGCGATCCAGCACCCGATTCACGTGCGCGTCGATCCGATGATCCATCCGGAAAAATCCCGGCTGGAGATCGTCAGCAGCGCCAAGCAGGAACGCGAGCGGCCCGTGCGCGTTGGTGACGAGCACGAAGTCGAGCTCCTGACCGGCCGGCTGCCGAATGCGAGCTCGGCCGCAGCGATCGTCGACGGTCGCGTCACCGAGGTGGAGAACGCGGCAAACAACGCCGGTAACTTCGTGCGCATCCGCATCCTCGACGTCGACGACAAGGGCGACTACATTCTCGCCGAGCTCGTGATGGCCGGCGCAAAGTCGCGCCGCAAGCGCCCAACGCGCAAAGCGGAAGTGTCGGCGGCCGAGCAGACTCGTCAGCTGCGGGAGCTTGCCGAAGATGCCGCGCGCCAGTCGGCGTCGCGTCCGCCGATCGGCATCAGCTCGCTCACCGAAGAGGAAGAGGCGCAGGACAAGGCGCTCAGCGCCGAGCGGCGCGGTGAAGCGCAGCCCGACGCAATCATTATCGCCGAGGGGGCCGTACAGCACGCGGCCGTTGAAGGTGAACGCCGCAAACGCCGTCGCCGCCGGCGACGGGGGCGCGGCGGCCGCGACGAGGGCGACGAGGCGACCACCGTAATCGCGACGCCGGCGGCCGTGACGCCGATCGACGCGGCGCCTTCGGTTTCAAACGATGCAGCGGCCGGCGACGGTTCCGGCCAGCATCGCCGGCGCCGCCGGCGACGGCGCGGGCGCGGCGGACGGGGGGGTGCCCAAGGCGTCGGAACGATGCCGGACCGGCATATCTTCGAAGTCGGCGCGGACGGAAAAGCGGCCGCCACCGGCGCTACGGCGCCGCCGGAGCCGACGCGAGCGATTGCGCGGCGCGCACAAGCCACACCTCCGGCCGTCGAGCCGCCCCCGCCGAGCCTCTCGGTGCCGCCAGAGGAGCCCAAGCGAACGAAGCCTACGCGACGGCGTGCCCGTACGGGTACCGCCCCCGGGGAACCGGCCCGGGCGGAGAGCGCGATCGCGTTACCCGCGCCCGAAGCGAAGCCCGCGCCGGCGAAAAAGCGCGCCACGACGACGCGCCGGAAAGCCGCGGCCGAAACCAAGCCGGTTAAGGACGCTGCACCGGCAGCGGCGGCAAAGCCGAAACGTACGCGCGCGACCCGCGGCACGACCTCGGCGAGCCCCGACGGCGCGCCGGAGAAGCCGGTTCGCCGCCGTCGAAAGACCGTGGCTGCCGCCGAAAAAGAGTAGGAAGAAAGAAAAAGAGACGCTCGCGAGGGCGTCTCTTTTGTAGCCTACGGAGCGGGTCGCGCTAAGGCGCGGGGCTCGCCGGCACGCCGTTCTCTTCATTAAGGCGAGCGAGACGTGCGTTCAAGAACGCCACCGCGCGCGTGAGCTGATCGTCCTTTGCCGGAGTTCCGAATTGCGCGTGCTTGTTCTCAGTGATGACGATGTCCGGCGTGATGCCGAGGTGGTTGATGTCGCGGTTGCGCGGCGTGAGATAGCGCGCCGTCGTAACCTTGATGGCACTCCCGTCGGGCAGCGGATAGATCGTCTGGACGACACCCTTACCGAACGTCTTCGTCCCGATGATCGTGCCGACCGTGCTATCTTGAATCGCTCCCGAGGTGATCTCGGAGGCCGAGGCCGTATAGCCGTTGACGAGTACCGCGAGCGGGACCGGCGCAATGGCCGTGTCGTCGGCGTCGAGCGTCGTGATATTCGAAGCGCGCGATTCGACCGATACGATCGGCCCGCTCGGAATGAACTTCGAGCTGACGGCGACGGCCGCTTCGAGATAGCCTCCGCCGTTGTCGCGCAGGTCGAGCACGAGGGCCCTGGCCCCGTCGCGCTGCAAACGTTCGAGAGCGGCGTTGAGCTCGTCGCCGGTGTCGCGCCCGAAGACGGTCAGCGCGACGTAACCGATCTTGCCGGGAAGCATTTTCTCGTAGACGCTGAGCTGGTGGATCTTGGCACGGGTGATCGTGATGGGCGCCGGCTGCGCCGCGCCGTCGCGAGCAACCGTCAGCGTTACGCGGGTTCCCTCTTTACCGCGAAGCTTTCCGCTGGCTGCCGAAAGGCTCATGCCTTTGGTCGACGAGCCGTCGATCGTGGTGATCAGATCGTCCTGCGCAATGCCGGCCTTGTCCGCCGGTCCGTTCGGAACGACGTTTTCGACGCTGATGAACTTCGTTTTGTCGTCGATCTGAATGACGATCCCGGTTCCGCCGAAATCGCCGCCGTCGAGGCCCTGATTGAGGCTGGCGTACTCTTTCGGCGTCATGAAGACCGTGTAGCGGTCGTTGACCGAGCGCATGATCCCGTCGAGCGCGACGTAGCTGAGGTCGTGCACGGTGAACTTTGCTTTCGATTGCGACGCGGCGTCGACGATCTCGCGGTCGATCTCCCGAATGTTGCTGTTCGGGGCTGCATTTGCTTGCATCTCGGGCAGGGCCGCGTGCTTCACACCCGCGGTCCGCATCGCTGCGAGCAACGTCGTGCGAACCGAATCCAGCACGGTCTGCGGATCGACCTTCTTATAGAAGTTCTCAGTGAGGTACGTATAGCTCGTCGAAACTTCTCCGGCGTCGGGGGCGGGAAGGACCTGCCCGGCCGCCAGCGCCGGGCTCAAGAGAAGGCGCGCCGACCCTAGAACGGTAGCGGCCAAGAGTACAAGAGCGAGATTGCGTTTCATACTACCCATATCAACGTAAGAGTTGGCGTATATGTGCCTTCGCAACGGCGAGTTGCTTGTCGGCGGGGGTGTCGATCAGCGAGGGGTTGGGCTCCTGCGCGACGACGACGTTCGGCTCGATCCCGTGATGCTGGATGTCGCGCCCGGCCGGCGTCAGGTAACGGGCCGTCGTGATCTTCAGCGCCCCGTCGTCGGGCAGCTCGTAGATGCTCTGGACCACGCCCTTGCCGAACGTTCGCGTGCCGACCAGCGTCGCGAGGCGATAGTCTTGCAGTGCGCCCGAGGTGATCTCGGAGGCGCTGGCCGTGTATTTGTTGACGAGCACGACGAGCGGCGTCAGGCCGGCGATCGCATCGCCGAGCGCTGCGTCGGTCGTGCGCGAACCGTCACGCGCAATCGTCGAGACGATCGTACCTTGTGGGATGAAGAGGCTCGAGATCGAAACCGCCGCGTCGACGAAGCCGCCGCCGTTGAATCGCAGGTCGAGAATGTAACCGCGCGCGCCCTTGGCTTTCCCGTCGAGCAGCGCCGTACGCACTTCGTCCGCCGACGTCTTCCCGAAATCGGAGAGCTGGATATAGTCGATCCCCTGCTCCATCTTCGCATGCACGGTCGGGACGTGGATGATCTCGCGGACGATCGCATAGTTGTGCTCGGCCGAGGGCGCCTTATATTGGTGCGCCTTCAGGTTCACGATGCTGCCGGGTTCGCCGCGAATCATCGCCTCAACGCGGTCGATCGAGAGGCCCCGCACCCGTTTTCCGTCGACCGCGTCGACGATGTCGCCGGCTTGCATTCCGGCTTTGGCGGCCGGCATTGCGTCGATCGGGCGGACGATGACCTCGCCGTCCTTGAGTTGGAAAATGTAAACGCCGATGCCGCCGAAGTTCCCTCCGGAGAGCGACTCGGTGAGCCCGCGATTCTCGCGCGGCGAAAGATAGACGGTGTACGGATCGTGGACGGAGTTCATGATGCCGCGCAGCGCGGCGTCGGTGATGTCTTCGTTTCCGGTAGCACCCAACGCGTTGCCGTAACGTTTGAGCGCATAGCCGAGCAAGGCGGAGGCGCGCTCCCCGTCGGCGGCCGGATCGCCCGCGGCGCTCTGCGAGGGCAGCGACGCGTAGCCGATCTTCTTTGCGGTCAGCAGGGTCTTGAGCGAATCGGCTTCACCGTTGAGCGGGACCTGCGGCGAAATGGGTTTGTAGTACACGCTTTCGAGGCGGCGAAGCGCAAAGTCGGCGACGGCCGAACCGGACGTATCCTCCGAATCGTACAGGGAGCGCAAGTCTCCGGTCGTTGCGACCTGCAGCCCCGCGGGGCCGGCGATCGAGCCGGTACGATATCCAACGTAAAGTGCGGTCGCGATCACCGCAGCGAGCGCAACGAATGCCGTAAGTAAAAGGCGTCGGGTAAGGCTCATCGATCCTCTATAATACCCGGCTAGGCCGGTTCTGAGTTTCTTGTGGGACTAGAATACCCGATAAGTCTTAATGAAGACGGGGTGCTGGGTCAACCGGTTTGCCCCCAATTCGTACCTCGAAGTGAAGGTGAGGGCCGGTCGACTGCCCGGTCGAACCAACCGCGCCGATCGCCTGGCCGCGCTGGACCGACTGCCCGCTCGCGACGTACATGGCGGAAAGATGGCCGTAGCCGGTCGAGTAGCCGCCGCCGTGGTCGATGAGAATGTAATTCCCATAGCCGCCGTACCATTGCGCCATAATGACGGTGCCGCCGGCCGCGGCGGTGACGGTTGTCCCCATCGGTGCCGCGATATCGAGGCCCTGGTGGAACTCGGGCGCGCCGCCGAACGGATTCGAGCGCCAGCCGAAGGGTGAGGTGATCGTGCCCGTCACGGGCCAAGAGAACGAACCCGAGGCGCCGGCGCTCTCGGTGCCGCCGGCGATTCCGGCTGCCCGGCGCTGCGCCGCGAGCTCTTGCTCGCGCTCGCGGATGAGCGCCTCGAGGGCGGCCTCTTCGGCGGCTGTCAGACTCTCCATCTCCGCCACCTGCGAGGCGACGCTCCGGCGGTGGACGGCGGCAAGTTCGACGAGATTCTTGCGCTCGCCGGCGAGCGACCCGAGCTGGCTGCGCGCTTCTTCCTGCGCCTGCTCTTCTTGGACAAGCAGCAGGCGCGTTCGCTCGAGCTCGGCCTGCACCGCGGCAACGCGTGCCTCGGCCGCCTTGCGTGCGCGAACGGCGCGCTGGTTTGCCGCAATCAGCAGACGCAGATCTTCCCACCGCTCAACGAACTCGCTGAAGGAACGAGCGGCGAGCAACGTGTTGAGGTAACTGAGGTTGCCGTACTCGTAGATATCGACCAGCCGCCGCTTGAGCATCTCGTCGTGAAGCCGTAAAGAGCGCCGCGCCGCGCCGAGCTGCGTCGTGTTCCAGTCGATGCGGCGCTGCGTCGAGCTCTGTTGAACGGACAGCGCGTCGATCCGGCCCGAAACGGTGTCGATGGCGGCGTTCGTCTGCGCAAGCTGCGTCTGCAAATCCTGATAGTGCAGCGTCACGGCGTGCAGTTCGACGCGTTTTGCGTGCAGGCGGCTTTGGAGGCCCTGCGCTTTGGCGCGTTCGGCGTTGATCCGCTGTTCCAGCGTCGTGCCGGTCGCGCCGGCGAGCACCGGCAGCAACACGAGGGCGAGCGCTCCGGCGGCAGCGCGGCGCGAAGTCAACGAGCCGTTACGTCCGGAGGTGGCGTCCGACCGAGATCCACGAGGCCAAGATCCCGACGGCCGCACCGACGAGCAGCAGTTCGGCGGCGAGGATTCGGGGGTCGACGGGTGCGGCGCTCATCGCCACCCAGGGCAAAGCTTCGAGCAGACGCGGCCAGAGCGTCGCGCGTGCAATCGCCAGCAGGCCGATCGCAACGAGCGCGCCCAGCACGCCGTCGAGCATGCCTTCGCAGATGAACGGCAGCCGGATGTAGGTGTTCGTCGCGCCGACGAGCTGCATGATCGCGATCTCGCGGCGGCGGGCAAAGACCGTCAAGCGAATCGTATTCGAGATGATGATTCCCGCGACGGCGAGGAAGACGACGATGACGCCGATGCCGACTCGACGCAGCACCGCGCCGAGCTGCAGCAGCCGCTGCACGATCTTCTGACCGTAGACGACGTTGCCGACCCCGCGCAGGCGCCGTACGCTGGCGGCGACGGCGGCGACGTCTTCGGGCAGGCGCGCCTTTATCCGGAACTTATCCGGCAACGGATTTTCGGTGAGCAGCGCGGTGTCGATCGCCCCGCGCGTCTGCGTTCGCAGCTCGGCGAGGCCCTCGCGTTTGGGAATGTATTTGGCCGAGGCGACGCGCGGATCTTGGGCCAGGTAACGCCCGATCGCCGCGACCTGTGCGCTCGTGACGTCCGGGCTAAGGTACGCGGAAATCTCGATCTGATCGAGGAGGCGCGTTCCGACGTCGGCCAGCGCCGCACGTATGAAGAGAAAGAGTCCGAGTAAGACGATGGTGATGGCGACGGTGCCGATGGCGGTAATCTGCATGCCGGCGTTGCGCGAAAAGTTGCGCAACACCTCACCCAGAAAGAACTTGACCTTGCCCGAGTCCAAGATAGTAGTAGCCTCGCTCTTCGTCGGTTGTGATGCGGCCGTCTTCGAGACGCACGACGCGCCGGCGCATTCGGTCGACGACGGCCTGGTTGTGGGTTGCGACGACCACGGTCGTCCCCTTGAGGTTGATGCGCTGCAGGAGGGCGGTGATCTCCGTCGTGTTGGCGGGATCGAGATTTCCCGTCGGCTCGTCGCACAGGAGGATCTTCGGATTATTCACCAGCGCCCGGGCGATCGCCGTGCGCTGCTGTTCCCCGCCGGAAAGCTCGGTCGGATACATGCGGCTCTTGTGTGAGAGCCCGACGAGTTCGAGCGAGCGGGGCACCTGGCGCATTACGTCGCGCGTGTGCGCGCCCGTGACCTGCATCGCGAACGCGACATTTTCCCAGACGGTCTTGTCGGTCAGCAGCTTGAAGTCTTGAAATACGACGCCGAGATGGCGCCGCAAGGCTGGAACGCGGTTGCGGCGCAAACGGTCGACGCGGATACCGTCGACGACGATCGTACCCGTCGTGGCCTTCGCCTCCCGATAGAGCAGGCGCAAGAGGCTCGACTTGCCGGTTCCGGAATGCCCGACGAGAAAAACGAAGTCACCCTTGGCGATATCGAGGCTCACGTTATCCAGGGCGCGCACGCCGTTAGGATAGACGAGCGAAACGCCGTGCAGGGAGATCATCGCTAACGGAGGAGTTTTTTGCAGAGTGGGGGCTATACCTTCGGCATGGACTTCGATTTAACCGACGAGCAAAAGGCGATCCAGAGCCTCGCGCGTGAGTTCGCGCAGGAAGAGGTGAAGCCGCGGGCCGAGGAGATGGATCGCGAGGAGCGCTTTCCGTACGACCTCATTTCGAAGATGGCGGAGCTCGGATTCATGGGCCTGCCCTTCCCCGAGGAGTATGGCGGCGCCGGCGCCGATACGGTGAGCTACGCGCTCGCCGTCATGGAGATCGCGAGAGCCGACGCGTCGACCGCCATCACGATGGCGGCACACGTCTCGCTCGGCGCCACTCCGTTTTTGCTCTTCGGTACCGAAGCCCAGAAGCAAGAGTATCTCGTTCCGCTGGCTCGCGGAACGATGCTCTGGGGCTTCGGCCTGACGGAGCCCAACGCCGGGAGCGACGCCGGCAACGTGCAGACCAAGGCCGAGCTGCGCGACGGCACGTGGGTCGTCAACGGCACGAAGGCCTTCATCACCAACTCGGGCACCGAGATCAGCGGCGGCACGACGATCACCGCGGTGACCGGGCGGCGCTCCGACGGATCGCGCGAGATCTCCAACATCATCGTTCCTCAAGAGACGCCGGGCTTCACGCGGAGCCGCAAGTATCGCAAGATGGGGTGGCGCGCCTCCGATACCCGCGAACTCTCGTTCGCCGACGCCGAGGTGCCCGAAGAGAACCTGCTCGGCGCCCGCGGCGAGGGTTATCGGCAGTTCCTCTCGATCCTCGACGGGGGGCGGATCTCCGTGGCGGCGCTCTCGATTGGTCTGGCGATGGGTGCCTACGATGAGGCGCTGGCTTACGCGAAGGAGCGGCGAGCGTTCGGGCAGCCGATCAGCAAGTTTCAAGCGATCTCGTTCAAGCTGGTCGACATGCTGACCGAGATCGAGCATGCCAAGCTGATGATGCTGCGGGCGGCCTGGGAGAAGGATCGCGGCCGCGACTACGTGCAAGCGGCGAGCTTCGCCAAGCTCTTTGCGGGCGAGCTTTCGCACCGCGTAGTCAACGAAGCGCTGCAGATCCACGGCGGGTACGGCTTCATGGACGAGTACCCGATCTCGCGCATGTACCGGGACCAAAAGATTAATGAAATTGGTGAAGGCACCAACGAAGTGCAGCGCCTGGTCCTCGCGCGCCTGATGGGGTTATAGCGCCTTGCAGCGAAGCGTTAGGCGCAAGAAAGGACCCGCGTAATGAAGTTTCGGCATCTCATCGTCGCCGCAATGCTTGCGGCAACGACCGCGCAAGCCTCGGCCGCGCTTTCACTCGGTACCAAAGCCCCCGAGTTCACCCTGCCGGCGACGCTCGGCGGTAACGTCTTTACCTTTAACTTAGCCGACGCCCTGAAGAAGGGGCCGGTCGTGCTCTACTTCTATCCGGCTGCCTTCACAACCGGCTGCACGATGGAAGCGCACGATTTCGCCGATGCGATCGACCAGTATACGGCGTTGGGCGCAACCGTTATCGGCGTTTCGCACGATCCGCTCGACAAACTGCAGAAATTCTCGGTCAGCGATTGCCGCAGCAAGTTTGCGGTCGCCGCCGACACCAATCAAACGGTGATGAAGTCGTACGACTCGGTGCTGCCGCAGCATCCGCAGTACGCGAACCGCACCTCGTACGTCATCGCGCCCGATGGAACGATTATCTATGCCTACACGAGCCTCGATCCGTCGCTTCACGTCCAGAACACGTTGACGGCGCTGAAGGCATGGAAAGCCGATCACGCTTCAGGAACAACGCCTTAGAAATCTGTCACGCGAAACAGATTAGTCCGCCTAACTTTTTCGGCCACGCTGGTTACGCTCCGATGAAGACCGTCTGACCGAGGGCCGGAGCCGGATGCGGAAGGCCCGAGGCAGTCGATAGGAGGGCCACACGGATGTGGCCCGACGAATGTGTCTGAATCGGAGCGTAACCAGCGCGGCCGAAAAAGGCTACACCGCGTCGTCGTTGGCGAAAAGCTGGGTCGAGCGCGGCAGCCGCTTCGGCGTGGTGTGCGTGTCGAGCGAGGTGAGGTCGCGCGGCACTACGTCGATCGGGGGTATCGCATCGAGATCCTCGCCGATCAGCGAAGCTTCGTCCTTGAGCTTTCGGCCTTGCGGGAGCAGCT
Source organism: Candidatus Cybelea sp. (assembly GCA_036489315.1). Taxonomy (NCBI): domain Bacteria; kingdom Bacillati; phylum Vulcanimicrobiota; class Vulcanimicrobiia; order Vulcanimicrobiales; family Vulcanimicrobiaceae; genus Candidatus Cybelea; species Candidatus Cybelea sp. The sequence continues at coordinate 37,771 of DASXFZ010000064.1, read as the reverse complement.
TGCTTTCGTATGAGCCGGCGGCGCCGTTGAAGGCATTCACCGAGCGCTCCAGGTGCTTGCGCACCTCGATGAGGTGCTCCGAGAACTTGACCGTGCGCTCATAGAGCACGCGGCCGATCGCTGCGATTCGCTTCGCGTTCTCTTCCTGGCGGAGCGCCTGCCAGCCCATCGCGAAGGTGCGAAGGAGGCTGATGAGACTCAAAGGGCCGGCCACGAGAACGCCCTTGTCGAGCGCGTACTCGATGAGCGACGGGTCCTCGCTGCACGCCGAGCTCAGGAAGACCTCGCCCGCAACGAACATCACGACGTAGTCGGCCGAACCCGTCGCCGTTTGGTAGCCGCGGCGAGCGAGCGAATCGATGTGCTCGCGCAGCGCGCGGGCGTGCTGTTTCACCAGGGCGCGCCGGGTGTCGTCGTCGGCCGCTTCCAGCGCGGCCTGCATCGCATCGGTCGGCGCCTTTGCGTCGACGAAGACTCGGCGCTCGCCCGGGAGATTGATCGTCATGTCGGGGCGCACGCGGGCCTCCTCCAAGACGACCGTCTGCTGCTCGGTAAAATCGCAGTGCGAGAGCATTCCCGCCTTCTCGACGACGTTGCGCAACTGCATCTCGCCCCACTTGCCGCGCGAAGTGGGGTTTCGCAGCGCGGTGACGAGCGTCGACGTCTGCGTGCTCAGGTGAGACGTCGCGCTCTGAAGCTTGTCGGTTCGCCCGAGCAGCTGGTCGATCTGCTCGCGAAGGCTTCCTTCGTCGCGCCGCCGCGTCGCCTCGATCTCGTTGATCAGCCGGTCGAACTCAATGAGTTTCGCGGCGACGGGGGAGACCAGCTCGCCGACGCGTTCGCTCGCGCGCAACGCGGTCGCCTCGCGCAGTTCGTTTTTCGTCCGTTCGAGCAGAGCTTCGATCGCTTTTTCGCCGCTGCGGCTCGACTCGTCGAGGGTCGCGCGCAGCGCAGCGCTCTCGGCGCGCGCGGCAAACCACGCGATCGCGCCCCCGATCGCCGCGCCGAACAGAAAGACCGAAAGGGCGCCGGCGACGACCTCGATCACGTGCTCGGCTCTCCGAGGTGCTTTGCGAGAAACGCGAGCGTGCGCGTCCAGGCGTCGGCCGCCGCCGAAGCGACGTACGAGCTGCGCTGATCGTCCATGAAGGCGTGCCCGGCGTTATCGTAGATCTTGATGTCGTTGGGCACGTGCAGCGCCGCTGCGAAGGCGCGGACGCTATCGGCGGGAATGCCGGTATCCCGAGCGCCGTAGCTTCCGCAGACCGGCGTCTGCTCTTTGGCAGGATCGACGTCGGCGAGCGGCCCGTAAAACGAGCAGACGGCGCCGAACGTCCCCGCATCGTCGATCGAGGCGAGCAGCGCGATTCGCCCGCCCATGCAGAAGCCCAATAGCGCCATCTTCGTCGCAGGAAATTGTTCCGCGCACCAGTGCGCCGCCGCCGCGATGTCGCCATCGTACTGCGCGCGGTCCAGCCGTTTGGCGTACGGACGAAAGATGGTGTAGTCGGTCGATCCGTCGCCGCTGGGAGCGCCGAACCGTGCGTAGAGATCGGGGGCGATGGCTGCGAATCCGGCTTTGGCAAGCCGGCGGACGATATCGCGGATCGACGTGTCGACGCCCCAGACGTGCATGATGACGACGGCGGTCGGCGTCTGCTTCGTGCTGTGAACCGGACGCGCCGCGTAGGCGCCGATGACGGTGTCATCGCGTTTGAGCGTGACGTGGTCGACGGAGATCGCCGGATCGTTCTCGGCAACCAGCGGCGGGTGCGTCTGGCCGCCCGCGGTAGCGGAGAGCGCGATCGCCGGTGCGCCGAGCGTCGCTGCCGTGGAAATGCCGACGAAGACGCGGCGGTTCAACCGGAGGGAGGCAGCCTGCGTCGGGTCGATTTCCGGCGTGCTCATCGTACGATCTACCTTTGACCGCGCGCGCAAACGTCCTCGGAGAAGGTCCGCGGGAGCTCGCACCGGCTCTGCGAACCTCATGGAATGAAGCGAAGCGTCTTTTTGACAGGCTCGGCGACGATCGCCGCGGCCACGAATGCGGCAGCCGCCAGGATTCCAGGCGGCGAACACTTCGTCGTGCGTCGCGCCGATTTCGACGAAACGTCGTTCGCCGCTACTCTCGGCCGCCCCGCGGCGGTTCGGCAGGTTTATGAAGCGGTCGCATTCCAGCCCGCCGTGCTCGGCAGCATCAAGAATTCGCTCAACGGACTGCAATTCGGCTTTGGATATCCCGCGGGTTCGCTTGCGATTGCGCTGGCGGGTCACGGTGCGTCGTCTGCTTACTCGTTCAGCGATTACCTCTGGAAGAAGTATCGGATCGGCGAGTTCTTCAAGCTCAAAGACGCCGACGCGCTGCCCATAACCTCGAACGTATTCCTCAAGAGTTCGGCGCCGTTCGATCCGGCGCTCGATCCGGACGACGAAAAAGGGATGTATCAAGACGCTTCTTTGGAGATGCTGCAGCGGCGAGGCACCGTCATACTGACCTGCCACACCGCGGTCGAGGGCATCGCCCGGTCACTCGTTCGCCGCGGGTATTCGGGCGCGACGACGAACGCGCAAGCGGTCGCCGACGATATCCTCACTCATTTGATTGCGGGTGCGGTGGTCGTGCCTTCAATGGTCGCGACGCTCGCCGTTCTCCAATCGACCTATCGTTACGCCTATACCTTGGGAGGTTAGCGCGATGAATGCGCGTGCGCGCCGGGCGACGTTCGCGCTCACGGCGCTGCTCGCCGTAACCGGCTGCTCGAGCGAACTGCACGGCGCGAGCGCCTACAACGCGCGGGCGCTGCCGAGCGGTCCGGTCGGCCAGTCGATCGCCTACGGACGCGCGATCGTCATGGATACGCAGACGACGATGAAAGGCTACGTCCGCGCCAAGATGTCGTGCGCCGCCTGCCATCTCGCGGGGGGTACGCAGCCGAAGGGCGGGAGCTTCGTGGGCATCTATGGAGCCTTTCCGCAATGGAATCGCCGCGCGCACCGCGTGATCGCGCTGCAGGACCGGATTGCGGAGTGCTTCCTCTACAGTATGAACGGGCGCCCGCCCGCGTACGACAGCACCGCGATGATCGCCGTGGTCGCCTATGTGGCGTGGCTCTCACGCGGGACGCCGGCCGGCCGGGCACAAGCGGCGGACCAGCGCTATATCGAACCATTGCCGAGCGGGTCGCCGGATCCGCAGCGCGGCGCCAAACTCTACGCGCAAAAGTGTGCCGCCTGCCACGCTTCCGACGGCGGCGGCCAATCGAACGTCTTTCCGCCGCTCTGGGGAAAGGACTCATTCAACAGCGGGGCCGGCATGGCGCATATCGATCGGATGACCGGATTCGTCCGGTACAATATGCCGCAGAACGCTCCCGGCTCGCTTTCGCTCGCGCAGGCGTACGATATCGCCGCCTTCGTGTTGAGCCACCCCCGGCCGCAGTTTGCCAAGAACGCCCTGGTGGTCACGCCCTCCTTTCCCGCGCACTACTTTTAGCCGTTCGAGCCTCGCTCGCCGTCCGGCAGGGCAAGCGCGCGGAGTCGTAGGCCTCCGGCCCGCGAAAAGATAAGATGAAACCTGTCTTGGAAGATACTCTCGTTACTGTAACCCTTCCCGAGATGGGCGAGTCCGTCACCGAAGGCTCGATCGTCGAATGGCTCCGCAACGTCGGCGATTTCGTCGCCGAAGGCGATCCGCTTGTCGAGGTGACGACCGACAAGGTGGACGTCGAAGTGCCCGCGACCGTCTCCGGAGTCGTAACGAAGATCTCCGCGCGCGAAGGCGAGACCGTCTCGATCGGAGCCGACCTGGCGCAGATCGATACCTCGAAGAGTAACGGAGCAGCCGCGCGCCCGGCCGGCGGCGGGAACGGTGCAGCGCATCGGGCGACCCCCGTAAAACCGGCGCCCGTCAAACCGGCGCCGCTGCCTTCGGGACAGCCGGTGCGCGCCGGTGAGCAAATCGCCGATCAGCCGGCACGCCGAATGGCCAAGCGCCTGGACGTCGACCTGAGCGCCGTGCGCGGATCGGGGCCCAATGGTATGGTTCTGCGCTCCGATGTCATCGAGCAGGCGGATCGGGTACGTGGACAGGCGCGAGCTCCGCAGACGTCGCTGCCGCCGCTCGCCCCCGACGCGAAGCTCGTTCCGCTGCGCGGGCCGGCAGCGGCGCTCACCGGATACATGGAGCAGAGCCTCACGATCCCCACGGCGACCAGCTTCCGAACTATCGCCGTGGACGCGCTTGACGCGCGCCGCAAAGAGCTCAACGGAGGGCTCAAAGCGGCGGGGCGCAGCGAGAAGGTTTCGTTCACGCATCTGATCGCGTACGCATTGGTCACGGCCGCGCGCGAACAGCCCGTCATCACGTATTCGTTTCGACGCGACCCCAGCGGCGGCGCGGCGCGGCTGGAGCCGGGCGTGCATCTCGGGCTGGCGGTCGACAGCGAGCGGAAAGACGGCTCGCGCTTTCTCGTCGTGCCCGTCATTCGCAACGCGGATAGGTTGGATTTCGCCGCGTTTCGCGCGCGCTACGAGGAGCTCGTCGGAAAGGCGCGCGAGAACAAGCTTGCCGCCGACGATCTCGCCGGCGCGTCCTTCACGCTGACCAATCCCGGTGGGATCGGAACGATTGCATCGGTGCCGCGGTTGATGGCCGGGCAGGGTGCGATCATCGCTGCCGGCGCGATCGGCTATCCGCCGGGCTTTGCCAATGCGAACGAACAGTCGTTACGCCTGCTCGGCGTGTCGCGGGTCATGCAGATGACCAGCACCTACGATCATCGCGTGATCCAAGGCGCGCAATCCGGCGAATATCTGCGCCGCGTCGACGAACTGCTGCAGGGCCGCGCCGGGTTCTACGACACGGTCTTTGCCTCGCTGGGATTGCAGGCGGCGCCGGGCGCGCAGGTCGTCGTTACGCCCGGCGTACCGGCGAGTACGCCGCCCTCCGACGAGATGCTGCGCGCGGTCGCCGCCGGCATGGCAATCGTCTCGGCCTACCGCAGGTACGGACATCTCGCGGCTCACCTCGATCCGCTGGGCGCCGAGCCGGTTGGGGATGCCTCGCTGCAGCCCCAGACCTATGGATTGACGCCCGCGCTGCAGAGCGCAATTCCGGCGAGTGTCCTGCGCGTCAAAGTACCGGGCAACACGCTGGCCGACGTTCTTCCGCGCCTGCGTGAGACGTACAGCTCGACGATCGCCTACGAAATCGAGCACATCTCGGACGCGACGCAGCGTACGTGGCTGCGCGATTACATCGAGTCGGGGCGGAACCGAGCCGACCCGAAGCCGGAACGGCAGATCGAACTGCTCGAACGGCTTACCCAAGTCGAAGCCTTCGACCGCTACGTGCGCAAGACGTTCCTCGGCCAGAAGACGTTCTCAGGCGAAGGCCTGGACGTGATGGTCCCGATGCTCCAAGAGATGCTGGACATGCTCGCGGAGGACGGCGTCGCCGACGCAGTTCTCGGCATGGCCCACCGCGGCAGGCTTAACGTCATCGCGCACGTCGTCAACATGCCCTACGAAGAAGTGATGATGGAGTTCGAGGCCGCGCAGTACCGCGGTAATCTCGGCGACGACGACGTGATGGGCGACGTCAAGTACCATCATGGCGCGACCGGAACGTTTACGACCTCGAAGGGCAAGAGCATCAACGTCACGCTGGCGCACAATCCGAGCCACCTCGAGGCCGTCGATCCGGTCGTCGAGGGGAGCGCTCGGGCGCTGCAGACCGATCACTCCGAAGGCGTCCCAACCTTCGACCGAAAGCGCGCCGTTCCAATCCTGATCCACGGCGACGCGGCGTTCACCGGTCAAGGGATCGTCGCGGAGGTTTTTAATCTGCAGTCGCTCCCGGGGTACGAGACCGGCGGGACGATCCATCTGATCGCCAACAATCAGATCGGCTTTACGACCGATGCGGCCGACGCTCGTTCGACCCGGTACGCGTCGGATCTCGCGAAAGGCTTCGACGTTCCGATCGTCCACGTCAACGCCGACGATCTCGACGCGTGCATCGCCGCGGTTCGACTGGCGGTCGACTTCCGTCGCGCCTTCGGACGCGACGCGCTCATCGACTTGATTGGCTACCGCCGCTTCGGGCACAACGAACAAGACGAACCGGCGTACACCCAGCCGAAGATGGCCGAACAGATCAAGAGCCATCCGACGGTTCGCGAGCTCTTCGCCAATAAGCTCGTCAACATGGGCGTGATCGGCGCCGAACGCGTCGGAGTGCTCGTCGACGAGGCGACCGCGCGGCTGCAGGAGGCCCGCCGCGGAGTTCGCGGTGCGCTGGCCTCGCATATCAGCGGCCGCAAGATGTCGGGAAGCAATACCTTCGACGGAACCGCGCTGCCGCGGGTCGACCGCCCGGAGCTTCTCTCGTGGGTCGATGCACTAAGCACCGTTCCCCCCGGCTTCACGCTCAACCGGAAGCTGCAGGGACAGTTCGAACGGCGCATGGGCGTGATCGCGGAGCGGGGCGTCGTCGACTGGGGCACCGCGGAGTCGCTTGCCTTCGCATCGCTGCTGCTGGCGAGGACTCCGGTACGGCTGACCGGTCAGGACACCGAGCGGGGTACGTTCAGCCACCGCCATGCGGTCTTTCACGATCCCGCGACGCACGCGGTCTGGATTCCGCTGCAGCACCTTGCAAAAGAGCAAGCCTCGTTCGAGATACGTAACAGCCCGCTCTCCGAGTACGCGTGCATGGGCTTCGAATACGGTTACTCGACGCAACAGCCCGAAGCGCTCGTATTGTGGGAAGTGCAGTACGGAGACTTCTTCAACGGCGCCGAGATCATCGTCGACCAGTTCATCGCGGCCGGCCAGGCGAAGTGGGGCCAGACGTCGCGCCTGACGCTGCTGCTGCCGCACGGCTACGAGGGCGGAGGCCCCGAGCACTCGAGTGCGCGGCTCGAACGCTTCCTGCAGCTGGTTGCAGAGGGGAATTTGCGCGTCGCGTCACCCTCGGTCGCGAGCAACTATTACCACCTCTTGCGCATGCAGGCGCGCTCCCCGATCGCGGTGCCGCTCGTCGTGATGACGCCGAAATCGTTGCTGCGCGCCGACGTTGCGGCGGGCAGGCTCGACGATATGGTGAAGGGCGGTTTCGCGCCGGTGCTCGACGATCCGCGCGAGCTCGATCGCGCGCAGATCGAACGCTTGATCCTGTGCAGCGGGAAGATTTACTACGATCTCGTGACGCAGCCCGCGTACAAGGAACTGCGCCACACGGCGATCGCGCGGATCGAGCTGCTGGCGCCGCTCCCGGTCGGCGAGATCAATCGCGTCATCTCCCGCTATCCCAAGCTCACGAAGCTCGTCTGGGTGCAGGAAGAGCCCAAGAATATGGGCGCCCGCGCGTTCGTACGGCGCCGGCTGCTGGAGGGCAAGCGCGACGGCTTCGACATCGAGTACATCGGGCGCGGCTACCGTGCGAGTCCGAGCGAAGGCTACGCCGGCCAACACGCCGCCGAGCAAGAACGAATCGTCGCGACGGCGCTCGCGGAGTAGAGGCGCGCCATGAATGCGCCTCTCGTCAAGAACCTCGGCATGACGCTGCCGAAGTCTTCTTAAGCTCTCAGGCTTCCGGTCTTCCGAACATCAAATGCAGCAGCTCTTCGATGCGGCGAGCATCGACGAAGAGCCGTCGGGTCTGCTCCGTAATGAAGCCTCGTCCCACCATCGAGTCGAAGAGCGCGAGCAGCGGGTCGTAATAACCCCGGTAGTTCAGCAGCCCGATCGGCTTGTCGTGGATCGCGAGCTGGCGCCAGGTCACCACTTCGCAGAACTCATCCATCGTGCCGAACCCGCCCGGCAGCGCAATGAACGCGTCGCTGAGATCCGCCATCATCGCCTTGCGCTCGTGCATCGTCGTAACGATGTGCAGTTGCGCGAGGCCGGGGTGCGCGATCTCCGTTTCGGCCAGGGCCTGCGGAATGATTCCAATTACTTCGGCGCCGCAGGCAAGCGCCGTATCGGCGACGATGCCCATCAACCCAACGCTGCCACCGCCGTAGACGATGCCGTAACCGGCGCCCGCGATGCTGCGCGCGACCGCCGCCGCCATCGCCGCGAACGCCGGATCGTCCCCAGTCCGCGATCCGCAAAAAATGCAAAGACGCTTCACCGTTTTGCGCGGTTGGGCGAGGGGCTCTGATGCGCCTGCTCGCCCGCGTTTGGTTTTGGGCGGCTCTGGAACTCTTCGTGCTCGTCGTGCTCGCCTGCATCCGCACGAAGCTCTGGACGTACGGCTCCGACACGGGTACCTTCGCGCAGGTCGTTGCCGGCGCTCTGCACGGAATGCGCGACGGCGTCGAAGACGGATCGCACTTCCGTTATCATTGGTCGCCGTCGCTGGTGCTACTGTGGCCGCTGGTCGCGTTAACCGGCAGCGCGCTTCCGTTACAGATCGTGCAGGCAGCGGCGACCGTCGCCTGCGCGCCGCTGGTGGCGGCGCTGGCGCGTCCCTACGCAGGCGTCGCATTGGCGCAGCGTCTGGGCATTCTGACGCTGCTCTATCCCCCGCTCCTGGCGCTCGGGTTCGACGAGTTTCACGAGCTCGGGCTCTTCAGCGCGCTCGTACTCGGAATGTTCGTTGCGGCCGATCGTGGGCGGTGGCTGTGGTTTGCGCTGTGCGGACTCGTCGCGCTCGGTCTGCGCGAGGACGCCGCGCTCACGTGCGTTTTCTTCGGTGGTGCGCTCGCGTGGATCGCCGCGCGGCCGGCTCCGGCCGGCGGCGCGCTGCTCGACGGTTCTCCGCGTGCCGGGACCCTGCTTGCCGGCACGCTGCTGGCTGCGGGAAGTTCGGCGGCGCTGCTCGTCTACTATCTCGCGATCGTTCCGCGCGTGGGCGGTTGGCGGCCGAGTCACTTCTACGTCTATCCCTTCGCCGACGGGCCACTGGCGTTGGCCGTCGCTCCGTTCGTGCATCCAATCGCTTTTGCGCGCGCAATCTTCACGTTTGGGCGCCTTACCTACGTTCTCGAAGCGTTTGTGCCGCTGCTGTTCCTGCCGCTGCGTTCGCGGTGGGCGCTGCTGGCGTTGCCCGGCGGTACGGTCGTTTTGCTTGCGAACTCCGGGTATGTCTGGCGCATGGGAGATCACTATGCGGCATTGTGGATCCCTTGGCTGCTCGTCGCGACCGTGATGGGAATCGTAACGGTGGCCCGAAAGGCAAACTCGCGCGCCGCGAACAACTGGACGGGCGCTGCCGCCGTCATCTGTGTAATCTTCTTGATCGCCTTCGACCCGCTTCATCCGCTGCACTACTTGCATCCGTACTACCACGACCTCGCCGACGCGCGGCGGACGCTGAACTGCGTCCCCGAGAATGCATCGCAGTCGACCTACGACGAATGGTTTTCCGCGGTGGCCGCCCGGCGGCCGCTCGCAACGATCGACAAGACCAGCGGCGTTGAGTACTTGGTCTACGCCGACGACTTTCCCAGCAATGCCTCCCGGTTGACGATCCGTCCGGCGATCGCGCGGGAGGTCGCGCAGGGCGAGTATCGCGTCCTCTGCCGCTTTGGCGAAGTCGTGGCGTATCGGCGAAAGGACTCGAAATGATGCAGCCTCTTCCCGGCCCCAGCCGCTGGTCGACGCTGCGCGCACTCTTTCCGGTGCCGTTTCGCCGCTTTCCCGAATTTCTCGCGACGGTAACGCAACGTTACGGCAACGTCGTCGCCTTCTCGCTCCCGTGGCGATCGTACGTCTTCGTCAACGAACCGGCACTGATCAAGGATATTCTCGTGACGCAGCAGCACGCGTTCTCGAAGTCGCTCGGCACGCGCGTCCTGCGCTTGCTGCTCGGCGAGGGGCTGCTGACGAGCGAAGATCCTCTCCACCGGCAGATGCGGCGGATCGTGCAGCCGGCCTTTCATCGCGAGCGCATGCTGGAGTACGCGCGGATCATGCAGCGGGACGCAGTGGAGTTCGTCGATCGAATCGATCCGCAGCAGCCGTTCGACGCCCGCGCCGCGATGACCGAGCTCACGCTGCGCATTACGACCGAGACGCTTTTTGGCAGCGACGAGAGCGAGTCCGCGAGGGTCGTCGCCGAAGCGCTGCACCTCATGATGCGGAAGTTCCCGTACATGCTGACTCCGCTGAGCGGGCTGCGACGGCGCTTGCCGTTGCCGGGCACGCGTCGCTTTTGGCGCGCTCGCGCCACGCTCGACGAAATCATCTACGGCCTGATCGCCCGCCGCCGGCGGGACGGCGATCGCGGCGACGCGCTTTCGATGCTTCTGGCGGCACCCGACGCACAGACCGGCCACCGGCCGACCGACGAACAGATCCGCGACGAAATCATGACGCTCTTTATCGCCGGCCATGAAACGACCGCAAATGCCATGACCTGGGCGCTCGTGCTGCTCGCCCGCAATGCGGAGGTCGATGCGCGCGCGGCGGCTGCGGCAAGCAACGGCGACCGCGAGTACCTCGATCGTCTCGTAAAGGAAGTCTTGCGTCTCTACCCGCCGGCCTGGATCATCGGTCGCGAAACGCTGCGCGACGTAACGCTGGCCGACGGAACTCGCATCGCACGGGGAATGACGGTTTTCATGGCGCCGCTGATTTTGCACCGGCGCCCCGAGTACTTCGAGGATCCGGAGCGGCTTGAACCGGACCGCTGGGCGGGTGAGGAGCCGGCGCCGTTCTCCTACGTGCCGTTCGGCGGCGGGGCTCGCCGCTGCATCGGTGAAGAGTTTGCGCGCGGTGAGATGCGAATCGTCCTCGAGCCGCTGTTGCGAAAATTCCGCTTCACGTTCGCCGGCAGCTCCGAGGTCCCGATGGCCGCCTCGGTTACCCTGCGGCCGGCCGGCCCCGTAATGATGCGCGCGCTGTTGCGCGAGCGCTCGTCAGCCGCGCTGGGCGCATGAGCCGACGCTCTGCGGCTCGGAGTTGTCGGTCTGCATATACTTTAGCGTCCAGCAGCTTCCGGTGAGGGAGCAGTAACACAACGAGAGGCCGACGTGTTTGATCGCCGGCGCGTAGTACCGAACCAGCACTGCCCCGTCCAAACGAACGATCATGTGCTTGGTATTCGCGGGGATCACCATTCCGGCCGTCGGCGTGCTGGTGCTGAAGGCTAGCTTCGTTCCGGACACAAGCGCGGCACGCGCCGCGCGCATCCCGCGCGGATCGGCAGCGACGGCGGCCGAGATCAGTGCCTCGATCGTCGGTTCGCTGACGCCGTTCCAGGTTATCGCGACGTTGCGTACGATCGCGGGTCCGAGCCCGTCGTTGCGGATGTCGAGTTCGATTGACGACGGAGAGTTCGTGCGATCGAAGCTCACGTACGGCCAAACCGTCGCGCTGAACTGCCGGGCGATGACGCGCGTCTGATAAACGGCGGCGCCGGCCGCGACCAAACTGACGGTCAGCGCGCTGACCGCGATTGCGAAGTCCAGCCGAAGACGTGATTCGTTCATGAGCGCACCGCGCTCTTACGCGACGACGAGCTGTTCGTCCCCCGCGCCCGCCTTACGAACCGCTTCTTGGATCATTTGCCCGGCCAGTTCGTCGTGCGCCCATCGCGCCTGGGCCTGCGAGCCGAGGCGATCGATCGGATCGAAGTAGACGAAGGCTTTGCCCGGCTTGACGCTGGGTGCGGCGTAGACGGCGATGCCGTTCTCCCGGTCGTAGTACTCGTACGAATGGACGTCGCGCTTTCCGCCGCCGCCCGGCGCATCGCAAACGAACGTCGGAGTGTTGAATCCGGCAGTGCTTCCGCGGACGAACTTTTCGGTGTCGACGGCCGTCGCGATCGTCGTGCGGAGCTCTTCGACCCCCTTGACCATGTCGTGCATGTAGACGTAATACGGGTGAACGTTGATGTGACCGAGGCGCTTGACGAGCAGCTGCATTCGTTCGCGCGTGTCGTTGACCCCGCGAATCAGTACGGACTGGTTGCGCGTGAAGATCCCGCGCTCGAAGAGCAGGCGCATCGCCTTCTCCGTGATCCACGTGATCTCTTCGGGTGCGTTGAAGTGGGTGTGCAGCACGACCTCCTTGCCGAGCGTTCTGCCGCGTTCGACGATCGAGGTGAGCGCGTCGAGCCATTCGGTGTGCGTGATCAGCTTCATCGGCATGATTGCCGGGCCTTTGGAGGCGAAGCGAAGCCGGCGAAGATGAGGAATGTCGAGCAGCGCGTTGCCGATCAGCTCGATATTCTTGGGTGCGAGCTGGTACGCGTCGCCGCCCGAGATGACGATGTCTTCGAGCTCCGGCCGGCTCGCGATATACGCAAAGGCTTCGTGCCACTGTTTGGGCGTCGTCGCCAGGGTAACTTTGTCGATGTTTTCGGTATCCGGCCCGATGGCGTAGCTGCGCGTGCAGAAGCGGCAGTAGACGGGGCAGACCGCAAGCGGCAGAAAAAGCGCCTTATCGACGTACCGGTGCACGAGGCCCGGGAGGGGCGAATCCTCCTGTTCGTGGAGCGAGTCGAGCGTCAGCCGCGGATGATCCGGCAGTGCGGTGGAGGCCAGCGGTATGAACTGCCGGCGAATCGGATCTTCGACGGGGTTGTCCCAGTCGATCAGCGAGATGGCATACGGCGAGACGCGCACCGCCATCGGTGCGTGGCGGAAGCCGGCCTCGGCGTCGGCGTAAAACTCGGGCGAGCACACGTCGCGGATCGTCTCAAGAAGCTCCTCGGCGGTTTTAACGGATCGCCGCTGCTGCCAGAGGTGATCGAGGAACGTTGCTTCGTCGACCTCGGCGTACGCGGGGATGTGGCGCCAGAACTCGCCTTGGCGCAGCCGCTTGTATTCGAACTGCTCGGGCGGCGCCGGCGGCTTGACGTGGGGGGTGAGGGAAAGCGTTTGCGTCATTGAGCGTTCCTTGCGTAGGTTTCGTTGAAGTTGCCGATGATCATCGAAGTTGCCGATGATCATCGCGTGACGACCGTAACGCCGCCGCGATCGAAAGGCATTCCCAGAACGATCGTCGTGCGGGTGCGGGCCATTCCGGGGGTCGCTTTCAGGCGGGCTAAGAGTTCGTCGAGATGCTGCGTCGAACGCGTCGCCACTTTGCAGATGAAGCTCTCTTCTCCGGCGACCGAGTGCACTTCGCAGACCTCCGGCATCTCGCTCAAGATGCGTGTAAAATCTTCGTAAGCGCAATCGGGCGACGTGTAGCAGCTGATAAACGCGGTGAGGTTGAGGCCGAGCGCGGCCGGATCGAGTTTTGCCCCGTAGCCGCGAATGTAGCCGCGCTGCTCGAGCCGCTTTACGCGATCGTGCACGGCAGGAGGCCGCAGCCCGACGATCGTCCCGAGTTCGGCGAAGGTCGATCGCGCGTTGCGCTGCAACGCGTCGAGGAGGCGAAGGTCGAGCTCGTCGAGCGAATCAGTGGTAGAAATCATATTCGATAGGAGTTGCTAGTTTGCCGAACAATCGTCGGCCCAAGAAGCATAACACCAGGAATCCATTCGCCGCAACCCCCATGTGGACCCTGGCTTTGTTAGCAACCTTGCTGGCCGGCCCGAGCGGTTGCTATCGGCAAGGCGGCCGGGCACCTGCCGGGGAGGTCCGCTTCGATCTGGCGGCCGACCCGCGCAATCTCAACCCGCTCTTTACGAGCCCGGACGCAGCTTCGGTCGAGCAGCAGGTCGCGCGCCTAGCCTTCGAGCCCTTCGTCGACCTCGACCCGCGGGGGCGCCCGGTCCCCGCGCTGCTCGAGCGCATCCCCACGCGGCGCAACGGCGGGCTTTCCGCCGACGGCCGCACGATTCGCTACGAGCTTCGGCGCGGCGTGCGCTGGAGCGACGGAGTGCCGGTCAGCGCAAAAGACGTCCTCTTCACGCTGCACGCCATAGCGGATCCCCGAAATCCGGTGCGCTCGCACGAAGGCTACGACCTCATCGACCGCGCCTATGCGATCGGGCCTCTGCGGGTCGTGTTCCATTTGAGACGCGCGTGGGCGCCCGCGGCGACTTCCTATTTTTCGTACGGCTTTTCGCCCCAGTTCGTCCTCCCCGAGCACGTCTTGCGTTCGCAGTCACCGCTGTCGCGCGCGGCCTTCAATGCCGATCCCAGCGTCGGAGACGGGCCGTTCACCTTCGTTTCCTGGCGACGCGGCGAAGGGATGCGATACGCGGCAAATCCTCGCTATTGGCGAGGAAAGCCGGCCGTTGCCCAACTCGTCGTTCGCAGCGTCCCGGATCCCTCGACGAACCTGCTGCTCCTGCAATCGGGCGAGCTCGACTGGAACCTGCTGGCGCCGGCGCAGCTCTCGATCGTGCGCGGCGACGCGTCGCTCGATTTCACGACCGTGTCGACGGCCGTCGTTGCCGGCCTGGCGCTCAACACGGCGCACGCACCGCTGGACGACGTCCGAATGCGCCGCGCGCTTGCGATGTCGATCGATCGTGAAGCCATTTCGCGAAAGATCACCCTCGGGCTCTATCCCGTCGCCAACATGCTGCAGCCGCGTTTCTCGTGGGCCTTCGACGCCTCGGTGCGGGAGCCGGCGTACGACCCGGCGCGAGCCGACCATCTCTTCGACGAGGCCGGCTGGCCGCGCTCGGCCGACGGGTGGCGCCGGCGCGGCGGAAAGATCCTGCGCCTCGTCTACGTGCAGTTCGTCGAAACGACGACCGGAGTCCGGGTGGCGACCGCGGTCGCCGCGGCGCTGCGCGAACGCGGCGTCGACGTAATCGTCAAGTCGGTCAGCAACGCGCAGCTTTTCTTACCACAGACGGGCGTGCTGGCCTCGGGCAACTTCGACCTGGCGTACGTGCCGTGGACCATGGGAGCCGATCCGGATGACTCGTGGGTCCTGCGCTGCGGGGCGCCGTCGAACTACATGCGCTGGTGCAGCGCGCGGGTCGATCGTTTGGAGCGAGAGGCCCTGTCCACGACCGCTCGTGCAGAGCGCAAGCGAGCCTATCGGCAAATCGCCGGCATCGTCGCCGATCAGGTCCCGATTCTCTACCTCTTCAACGCCGCGTACGTCTATGCGTATCGCAAGCGCCTGCAGGGCTTTGCACCGAACGCGTTTCTTCCGACGTGGAACGCGTACGGCTGGCGCGTAGCGGATAAGCCGGCCAAACCATAAGGCGGCGGCGTGCCAGGGATTCGATGAGGCGGCGTCCGAACGCTCGTTTCGGAGTGGAAGCCGCCGCGGGCGTAGCGCCGTCGTGATCGAGTTCTTCCTACGGCGCCCGCATTTTGCTGGGGTGCTCAGTTTCGTCGTGCTGCTGGCGGGCCTGGTGACGATCCCGACGCTGCCGATCGCGCAGTACCCGCAGATCTCGCCGCCGACCGTTACGGTCACGTCGCAATACCCCGGCGCGAGCGCGGCGATGGTGATGCGTTCGGTGACGACGCCGCTGGAGATCAACATCAACGGCGCGGACGGGCTCCAGTACATGCAATCCTATTCGAGCGCCAACGGCACGAGCGTCATCACCTGTACCTTCGCCCTCGGAACGAATCCCACGATCGACCAGACCAACGTCCAGCACGGCGTCGACCTAACGCTGGCCCAACTCCCGCCGGCCGTCCAAAACTACGGCGTCTCCGTCACGAAGAGTTCGGGCAACATCACGATCGCGGTCGCGATGCTCTCGACGAGCTCGGCCGTCACCGACGTCGCGGTAAGCAACTACGCCGACCTCAACGTAATCGAAGAACTCAAGCGAATTCCCGGCGTCGGTCAGGTCGAAGTGCTGGGGGACCGGACCTACGGGATGCGCGTTTGGGTCGACCCTCACAAGCTGCAGTCCAACGGAATCTCGCTCGACACCGTACTGAATGCAATCCAAAACAACAACGCCGACGTTGCGCCGGGCGCGATCGGCCAGCCGCCGACGAGCGGTTCGCAGCCGTTTCAGATACCGATTCAGATCAACGGGCGCTTGCAGTCGGCGCAGGAGTTCAAGCAGATCGTCATCGCCGCTCAACCAAACGGCGGGTATCTGCGCTTGGGCGACGTCGCCGACGTTCAACTGGGCGCGCAGAACTACGTCACCTCGGCGCGCTATAGCGGGCAAACCGCCGTCGTTTTGGCGATTCAAGGCGAGCCGACCGCTAACTCGCTGCAGATCTCTACGAACGTTCGCGCGACGATGGCGCGGCTGGCAGAGCGGTTTCCCGGCGGGATCGGCTACAGCATCGCCTTCGATACCTCCGATTTCGTACGGGCCTCGATCAAAGAAGTCGTCATCACGCTGCTGATTGCGATCGTCCTGGTCGTCCTCGTCATCTTCTTGTTCCTGCAAAACTGGCGCAGTACGCTGATTCCTGCGATCACGATCCCGGTCTCGTTGATCGGAACGTTTGCGGCGATGAAGCTGCTCGGTTTTTCCATCAACACTCTAACGCTCTTTGGTTTGACGCTGGCGACCGGCCTGGTCGTCGACGACGCGATCGTCGTGCTGGAGAACATCGTACGCCACATCGTCGACGACAAGGCGAGCCCCTTTGACGCGACGGTCCGGGCGATGAAAGAAATCTCGGGCGCAGTTTTGGCGACCTCGCTGGTCCTGATGTCGGTCTTCATTCCGGTAGCGCTGCTTCCCGGCACTACCGGTTTGCTCTACCAGCAGTTTGCGCTGACGATGGCCGCCTCTATCGCCATCTCGCTCTTTACGGCGCTGACCCTCGCTCCCGTTCTTGCCTACGAGATCGTGCACGGCAGCGAGACGACGAAGAATCACTTCATGCTGTGGTTCGAAGGCAGGCTGCGCGCGCTTACCCAGTGGTACGAGGGGCTCGTCCCGCGGCTGATTGCGCGCCGTAAGCTCGTGGTCGGCGTCTTCGTGCTTGGGCTCGTTCTGCTCGGCGTGATGTTCGAGATAACGCCCCAGGGCTTCATTCCGGCCGAAGACCAGAGCCTGCTCTACGTGCTGGTGACGCTGCCGGTTGCGGCCTCGATGGATCAGACGACGGCCGCGGTGAAACGGCTCGAGAAGATGATGCTCGCGATGCCGCAGGTCGAAGCGGTGACCAGCGGTATCGGCTTCGGCTTTGCCAACAACAGCTCGAACCAGGCGACGATGTTCGTCCAGCTCAAGCCGCTCTCCCAACGCGGGGGCGTCGCAAACTCCGCGCTCGCGCTGCAGTATCAGTTCTACACCCAGTTCGCGAAGGTTGCCGGCGTCACCGCGCTGCCCGCCAATCCCCCCGCGATTCCGGGATTGGGAACGACCGGCGGATTCGCGATCGAGATCCAGGATATCGACAACCTCGGGTTGCCGGCGCTGAACAAGGTCGGCAGCGCGATTTTGGCCGACGCCAAGAAGGACCCCGCGCTCTCGCAGGTTCGTATCCCGACGATCCTGACCGGACAGTATCTGGCAACGAAGTTCGATCGTTCGAAAGCGCTTGCATTCGGCGTCACGCCGCAGGCGTTCTTCGATACGATCGGAGCGACGACCGGCGTGTCGCTGGTAAACTTCTTCGACTACGGAACGCGTTCGTACCAAGTGCTCGTCCAGGCGAAGGCCGGCCAGCGCACGTCGCCGAGCGATCTCTCCCGTATCTACGTCGCCAATACTTCGGGCAACATGATGCCGGTCAGCGAGTTCCTGCACACCGGTTACATTACGGACAATGTCGCGATCATGCGGTTCAACGAGTACAACTCGTTTGAAATCGACGGGTCGCCTGGATCGCGTGCCAGCTCCGGCGACGCGCTCAACGCCATCGCGAAAATCGTCACTGCGCACCTACCGAAAGGAATGGCGTTCGACTGGAGCGGTATCGCGCGCCAGCAAGTGCAGAGCGGCCCGCAGACGATCATCGTCTTTTGTATGGGGCTCCTCTTCGTCTTTCTCGTCCTCGTCGCTCAGTACGAGAGCTTGACGACGCCGTTGGTCATCATGCTCGCCGTGCCGCTCGCCCTGCTGGGAGGCATCTCCGCGATCTACCTTCGGCGCCTCGTCGAGCTGGCGAGCGAGATCATCCATTCGGTGATCGCCGGCCACCCCGTACCGATTCCAATTACATCGTCGGACATCTACGCGCAAATCGGTTATGTCATGCTCATCGGGTTGGCCGCCAAAAACGCGATTCTGATCGTCGAGTTTGCCAATCAGCTCCGCGAGAAGGGCGCGAGCCACATCCAGGCGGTGACGCAGGCGGCGGCCACGCGTCTTCGCCCGATCCTCATGACGTCGATCGCCTTCATTCTCGGCATCTTGCCGCTGGCGTTTGCGACCGGCGATGGCGCGCAATCCCGAATCTCGCTCGGCACGGCGGTACTGGGCGGTATGCTCGTTTCGCTCGTCATGAACCTCGGCGTAGTGCCGGTGCTCTACGTGATCGTCATCGAACTCACCGACCGAAAGCGCAAGCCGAAACCGATTGCACCAGAAGATTTGCCGCCCCCGCCAATGCCCACCCCTTCGTTAGGGTAGGCCGGCGCGTCAAGACCAGCGCCTATGAAAAAGCGGATCTCCGTTCTTCTGGCCGCGGCTTTTGCGATCTCGCTCGCACCGTGCGCGGCCGGCCCCCTTACTCCCGCTTCGCCTCAAGAAATTCAACGCTCGCTCGACGCATTTGTGGCGACCGCGCCCGGTGCAGTGGTTATCGTCGGCCTTGTGGACCACGGAGTGACGCACGTCTACACGGCCGGAACGCCGCCCGCCGGCGCCCCGCCGCTCGATGCGTCCACGGAGTTCCAGATCGGTTCGATAACCAAGACGTTTACGGCGACGCTGTTGGCCGAGATGGTGCGCAGCGGCAAGGTTCGTCTCGACGATCCGATCGGCATGTATCTCCCAGCCGGCGCCCATGCGCCCGCATTTAAAGGTCAGCAGATCACGCTGCTCAATCTCGCCGAGCAGAACTCGGGATTGCCCGAGATGCCCACGAACTTCGCTCCTTCGAATCCGAGCGATCCCTATGCCGACTATGGAACCGCGCAGCTTTATGATTTCCTGCGCAGTTACGCGCTCACCCGAGCACCGGGAGCTACGTTTGAGTACTCGAACGTCGGCGTCGGTTTGCTTGGAACGCTGCTCTCGAACGCCGCGCATACGAAATACGCGTCGCTCCTGGGTTCGGGCGTACTCAAACCGCTCGGGGTGAACGAGACGAGCGCCGCCATCACCCCGCAGATTCGCGCGCGGCTCATGCCTGGGTTCACGCAAGGTCTAACGCCGTCGCCCGCCTGGACGCTTACCGGGCTCGCCGGCGCGGGCGCGATCAACTCATCGGTGCACGATATGCTCCTGTACCTAAAGGCAAACATGAATGCGCCCTCGGGACGCCTGGGTCCGGCAATGGCTTTCGCGCAAATGCCCCGCAGCGACACGACCCTGGCGCCGTTCATGAAGATCGGTTTGAACGGGTTCACCAACGTCAACTCGCATATCACGTGGCATAACGGCCAAACCGGCGGTTATCACTCGTTCCTCGGGTTCGACCGCGCCGGCGGGACGGGAATCGTCGTCCTTGCAAACGTCGCCCAGTTTCGCGTCGACGACCTTGCCATACACCTGCTCGCGCCTGAAGCGAATCCTACTTCGCCCGTTATTGCGACGCCGCCGCCGGCCGTGCTGCCGCACGGCAGCTCACCCTACGTTGGCGTTTACCAACTCTCGCCCACATTCGCAATCACGATCTTCGAAGACAACGGCAAACTCTACGGCCAAGCGACGAAGCAGCCGCAATTTGAGCTAACGCTGCAATCGGGTACGAGCTATAAGGTCGCGGGAGTCGACGCAAGCATTACGTTCGTTCTCGATCGCGCGGGCCGCGTGACCTCGCTGGTGCTGCATCAGAACGGCCTAAACGTACTCGGAACCCTCGTCAAGCCGTAGCCCGGTCCGGAGGAAAAGGTGCTTTCTTTTCTCACTCTTTCGGTACTGCTGGCTGACGCTCAGCCTGCGCCGACGACCGCAACCGCTTACTACGTCTACGCGCTACACGCGACCCGGGAGGCGCGGCAGCCGTCGGCCGCGCAGTATCGTACGAAGATATTCGCCAGCGGAATGAAGTTCGACGTCCGGCCGTATCATGGGGAAGCGAGGCTTGCCATCGGATACGGCGCCGGGATGAGGTCCTCGGAAGAGTTCGATTCGCAGTACTCGGCATCGACCGGAGATGTCACAACGCTGATTGGAGCGACGCCAAGTACGGTGCGTATCCCGCTATTCAACCCGACGTGGAACGGCATAGCGGCCTGGATGAAGTACGGATTCGACGGTCCATCCGCCGGCAGCGATAGCTCTTCCGGTAAACCAGCGGCGACGCCGTCGCCGGTACCAACGGCCTCGCCGAACGCACTTCAAACGATCGCAACCGTAACGGCGATCGATCCCGGAGGGTACGAGATCACCGACGGCGGATCCGCCGCGTGCTCGGACGGTGCACCGGGCCACAAACTACTCCTGAAGCCGCTGCGCGATCCAGGTCGTCATCCGCTCACATCGGTGATCGTCGATACGCGAACCATGCGTTTTTGTACGATGGATTTTCGTCTGGGCGCGGACTCAGCGCTCAGCTTTACGGGCGCGTTCGAACTACATCTCGGCGATGTTGCCGGAAACTGGCTCGTGAAGGACGGCCTAGCAGATTTTCGTATCCGCGTGCTCGGGATCAGCTCGTCCCACACGCACGTCGTCTTTTCAAACGACAGCTTTACTTTCTCGGGGTCATGATCCCGACCGCACCGGGCGCCTCGTTCCCGGAACGCACCGCGCCGCCGAGGTCCTGGCCTGCTACACCGCTTTGACGGCGGCCGTTAAGCCTTCTACGCAGGCTTTGGCGTCGCCGAAGAGCATCGACGTGTTGGCCATCTCGTAGAGTGGATTCTCGATGCCTGCAAAGCCGGACCGCATCGAGCGTTTGAGAACGACGACGTTGGCCGCCTTGTCGACGTCGAGGATCGGCATGCCGTAGATCGGCGAGCTGGCGACGTTGCGGGCGGCGGGATTGGTCACGTCGTTCGCGCCGATAACCAGCGCGACGTCGGCGGTCGGAAACTCCGCGTTGACGTCCTCCATGTCGAGCAGCTGATTGTAGGGAACGTTTGCTTCGGCGAGCAGGACGTTCATGTGTCCCGGCATGCGCCCCGCGACCGGATGGATCGCGTAGAGGACTTTCACTCCGCGTTTCTCTAGCTGGTCGGCCAACGCTTTGACGCTGTGTTGGGCCTGGGCGACCGCCATCCCGTAGCCCGGCACGAAGATCACTTTGGACGCGTAGGCGAGCATGACGGCGACGTCGTCGGCGCTCGTCGCGCGAATTTGCTGCGGTCCGCTCGAGCCCGCCAATTCCGTTCCGCCGGCCGAGCCGAAGGCGCCGAACAACACGTTGGTGAGCGGGCGATTCATCGCGCGGCTCATCGCGACCGTCAAGATCGTGCCGCTCGCGCCGACGAGCGCGCCGCAGATGATCAGCAGGGTCGAATCGATCTCGAAGCCGGTGATCGCCACCGCTACGCCCGTAAACGAGTTGAGCAGCGAAATGACGACCGGCATGTCGGCGCCGCCGATCGGCAGCACGAAGAGAACGCCGAGCAGCAGCGCGGCCAACAGCAGCAATGGATACGCCCAGAGCGGCAAGACTCCCAGCGTCGCGACGAACCATACGCCCAGCCCCAGAATCGTGAGCAAAACGATGCCGTTGACGAACTGCTGCCCCGGATAGGTGATCGGACGGCCGGTCATCAGCTCTTGCAGTTTGAGAAAGGCGATGATCGAGCCGGAGAAGCTGATCGCGCCGATGATCGCCGAGAGCACGAGAGAGACGGAAACGACCCCGTTGAGGCCGGCGCCCGACCCGGCGACGAAATATGCAACGGTCGAGATGAGCGCGGCCGCTCCGCCGCCGGCCCCGTTGTAAAGCGCGACCATTTGCGGCATCGCAGTCATGCGCACTTTGAGCGCCGCGTAGATGCCGATTGCGCCGCCAATGAGGACGCCCGCGAGGACCGACGGCCAGCCCACCGCCTGGGTTCGCAGGAGGATGCCGGCGAGCGCGATCGCCATTCCGAGCATGGCGTAGCGATTGCCCCGGCGCGCGGTCGCCGGCGAGCTCAGCTCGTGGAGCCCGTAGATAAAGAGCGCGATCGCAACGAGGTTGGCGAGATCGATCCAAACGCTCATTTGCCGTCGCCCTTGCGCTTGAACATTTGCAGCATTCGTTCGGTTACCGCAAAGCCGCCGAAGACGTTGATCGCACCGAGCGTCACCGCCGCGACCGCGAGCGTCGTCAAGAGCGCGCCGTGCTGGACGCCCTCCAGCGCGGCGACGATGACGATCGCGCCCGCGAGGACGATTCCGTGGATCGCGTTGGTAGCCGACATCAGCGGCGTGTGCAGGGTCGTCGGGACTTTGGAGATGACCTCAAAGCCGACGAAGATCGCCAGCACGAGCACCGTTAGGAGCTCGACGAGATGTGAAACGTCGGTCACGAAGCGTTTCCTCCGAGAAGCACGCGGCCGCCGCCTGCAACGATTGCACCTTTGGCGACCTCGTCGTTCATATCGATCTCGAGCGCTCCGTCTTTGATCCAAGGCGAAAGCAGCGCGTGTACGTTGCGCGAGTAGAGCCGGCTGGCATCGGCAGGCATCGTGCCGGGCAGATTCGTCGTGCCGACGATCGTAACGCCATTCGGAGTGGCGATCACTTGATCGGCGACGGTCAGCTCGCAGTTGCCGCCGGCTTCGGCGGCGAGATCGACGATCACGCTCCCGGGCTTCATCGCCTCGACCGCAGCCTTGGTGATCAAGACTGGAGCCTTGCGCCCGGGAACCAACGCCGTCGTGATCACGACATCGTTGGCGCCGATCTGTTCGACCATCCACGCGCGCTGGCGTTCCTGCTGCTCGGGCGTCAGCTCTTTGGCGTATCCTCCCGCCGCCTGCGCGTCCTCTCCCAGGTCGAACTCGAGAAAGTTCGCGCCCAGCGAGGCAACCTGTTCCTTCACAACCGCGCGCACGTCGTAGCCGCTCACGACGGCGCCGAGCCGGCGCGCCGTGGCGATGGCTTGCAAACCGGCGACCCCGGCGCCGAGGATCAGCGCCTTTGCAGGGCGGATCGTTCCCGCGGCGGTCGTCAGCATCGGGAAGAACTTCGGCAACGTGGCCGCAGCGAGCAGAACCGCTTTGTAGCCGGCGATGTTGCTTTGCGAAGATAGTGCGTCCATCGACTGCGCTCGAGTAATGCGGGGGATCATCTCCATCGCCAAGGCCGTAAGATTTGCAGCCGCCAAACGCTGCGTAAACGCAGTATCGCCGAGCGGATTCAAGAAACCGACCACGACGCTGTTCGGGCGCATGGCCGCGATCGCGTCGTCGCCGGGGCGGCCGACGGTGACG
The DNA here is from genome assembly GCA_036489315.1 of Candidatus Cybelea sp. Taxonomy (NCBI): domain Bacteria; kingdom Bacillati; phylum Vulcanimicrobiota; class Vulcanimicrobiia; order Vulcanimicrobiales; family Vulcanimicrobiaceae; genus Candidatus Cybelea; species Candidatus Cybelea sp. The sequence goes on along the minus strand of DASXFZ010000064.1, from coordinate 14,488 downwards.
AAGACGTCGGCGGCTGCTGCCAGCGAAGCGGTGTCGGCAGCCAATGAGGCTCCGGCCTGCACGTAGAGGTCGTCCGGAAACGAGGCCGACTCCCCGGCCCCGCGCTGCACGCTCACGGCGACGTTGGCCTTGGTAAATTTCGAGACGGTTTCGGGCACGAGCGCCACCCGGCGCTCCTTAACCGCGGCCTCGCGGGGAACGGCAACGATCATAGCGCGGGCATTTGCTGGAAAGGGGCGGCGCCCTTTAGGCGCGGCGCGGTCTTAGATTATGCTGATCCGGTTTCGCAGGACGCCGATGTGCTCGATCTCGACTTCGAGCAGATCCCCGTCGGCAAGAAACTCGGGCGGGTTTCGCGCGAAGCCGACTCCCGCGGGCGTCCCCGTTGCGATGACGTCGCCGGGCAGGAGCGTCATGCCTTTCGAGAGCTCGGCAATCAGCGCAGGAATCGCAAAAATCATTGACGACGTGTTGGCGTGCTGCTTTTCGACGCCGTTACGGCGCAGGCGCACGTCCAAAGATTGCGGATCGCGCAGTTCCTCCGGGGTTACGATCCACGGACCGATCGGCGCGCTGTCGTCGAGGCTCTTACCTTTGAACCACTGGCCGTACTCGCGCTGTAGGTCGCGCGCGGTGACGTCGTTGAAGGCCGTGTAACCAAATACGGTGTGCAGCGCATCTGCGGGCGAAACGTCTTTACATTCCGTCCCGATGACGATTGCCAGTTCGGCTTCGAAATCAAACTCCGACGAAACCGCGCGGCTCAAATGCAGCGTGGCGTCGGGCGCGGCGATGGCGGTCGGTGCCTTGGTGAAGAAGGTCGGTACGGAGGGAAGCTTCAGCGGGCGCCCGAGCGCGCGTGCCCCCTCCTGCGCGTGTTCGAGATAGTTTCGCCCGACGCAGAAGATGTTGCGCGCGGGACGAACCGGAGCCTCGAGCTGCACCTCGGAGAGCGCCACGAGCTCGTCGGCGCTGTGCCACGCGATTCGTTCGTGGGGCGCTAGCTCCAGATACTCGCGCAGCGTCGGCGTGGCGATCGGGCGGATCGAGGAACCTTCGAGCACACCGGGACGCGCTCGGCCATCGGCGGGCCGATACGTCACGAACTTCAAATCGGAGGTAGTGTGGCGGCCGGCGGCGGCTTCGGTGTCGGCGTGCCGCGAATATCGTTGAGCGAGGGCAGCTTTGCGTTCTGCTGCTGCGACTTGTGCTGCATTTCGAGCGCCTGTTTACGCGCCGTATCCATCATCACGTTGGCGGCGCCTTCCTCGTTCCCCCAGTTGCCGCCGGCCGAGATGAGCGAGATGCGCCGCGAGACCTTCTGCGTTTTCGGATCGTAGTCGTAGTTAACGCGATAGAGGCCGACGGTCGCCGTGCCGTCGGGCTTGCGGATCCACATCTGCAGGGCGTTGCCGAACGTCTGAACGTTGAAGGTCTGAACCTTGCACGGCTTCGTCGACTTGACGCGCACGACTTGGCCGTACTTGTTGACTTCGACGACGACCTCGGTATGCAGGGGAATCTTCGGAAGAACCGGCTTGAGCACCGGTGCGGGCGACGGCGTCGCAGCCAAGAGCGGTGCGGCCCCGGCGAAAAACAGGAGCGCGAGCAGAACGTTACGCAATGACGCTGCGCGACCCACTAGTTGCGTGAGAGTACGGCGAACGGATGACCGCAGGATCCGCATGCGACAACGACCTGCAGATGCGGCTTTTCTCGCACGCTGCGCGCTTCGTCGCCGCCCTCTTCGAACCCGCAGAAACGACACCGCGTCGAGGTGGGCCGTTCGCCTGCCGCCTGTTCGTCCACGATACTGCGCTTTACGCGGGCCTCGTAGTTCGACCTGCCGAAGCTGCGCAGACCGATGTCCTTTCGTCTGGTCGCTGCCGCTGCTTTTCTCATCTTCGCGCTCAATGTCTCGGCCGCACAAGCCGAGCGGCCGATCGTCGACCTCCACCGCCTGGACTCGTACTTCCAACTCTTTGCAGCCGATTCGAGCGTGCCGTGGAAGGCCGCGACCGTTCGGCTCGACACATACTCAAGCGCAGCGGTCGCCTTTTCGGTGTATGCAGTCGATCCCGCAGACGTGCTGACCGCGGGCGCAAACTTCAACCCGCGCCCAATCGCGACCGCGCGCCGGCGCGCGGTCGCCACGTTCAATTTTACGCCGCCCGGCGGTTATCAGTTTCAGTCGAGCCAAGTGAGCGTGCCGCTGGGAACGCGCGAGGGTTTCTTTGTCGTCGAAGCCCGCCGCGGCGACGTCGGCGAGCAGGTGTGGATCAACCGCTCGCGCGTCGGCCTGTTCTCCAAAGAGACGCCTGGCGGCTCGCTTTTTTACGGTGTCGATTTAGGAACCGGAGCGCCGGTGCAGCGGATGCGCGTGCAGCTCGTTGTCAACAATGCATTCGTGACGAGTCAGACCGACGCGCAGGGCGCGGTACGCTGGAACCGGGCCTCACGTCCGGTCTTCGCGCTCGCACAGTGGGGCAGCAGCTACGCGTTTCTGAGCCCGCTCCCGCAGGCTCCGGTTCCGGGAGCCATCGTCGGCGTACGCACCGATTCGGCCGTCGTTCACGCCGGCGGGGTCCTGCATGTCGCCGGCTTCGTGCGGACGCGTTCCGGCGGCGTGCTGCGAGCCGGAAGCGGCAGCGCGCTCGTTTCTCTGCGAAAGGGTGCGCGCGTGCTCGTCGTGCATCGCGTTGCCGTCGACGAAGCCGGCGCCTTCGCCGGCGAGCTGGCCGTGCCCGCGGGCGCGGGGGCGGGCGACTATACGATTTTGGCGCAAGCGGCCGGCGGCACGGGCGGCGCGACCGTGCACGTCGACGCAAATGCCGGCGACCTTTCGCTCGACGTCCACTCGGCTTGCAACGGCCTGTGCGATTATCGTCAAGACGTTCCGCTGCTCGTTCATGCCTCCCGCCCAAACGTGCTCGTCGAAGTGACGGCCGTGCGCTCGCCGCACGTCTATCTCGGTGCGGCGCCGGAAACGACGCCGTGGGCTACGACCAAGTGGAGCGTGCAGTCGGTTCGCGTCGACGCCGGCGGCAACGCGACCGTGACGATCCCCCGGCCGGACGATAATCTCGGGTCGACCTACGGCATTGTGGTCGACTCGGGCGGAGCGACCGCGCAGACGCGCGTCGTGGTGCCGACCGCCGATGCGGCGATCGATCTGCGCGTCGATCGGACGGAGCAGAGTCTAGGCTCGCCGCTGAGCTTCGACGTAGACGTCGAAACGATCGAGGGCAAACCGCTGCCCGGGGCGAGCGTTCGCGTCGACCTGGTGCACGGCGGCTCTACGCAGGAACAGCAGATCGCACTCGACGCGCAAGGCCACGCCCGAGGAACGTTCAACTCTCCCGAGCTTGGCACGAACTTGATCTTTGCTTCGGTCGACCATGGCGGTCGCGCGACCGACGGCGCCCAGGTTCAGGTCGATCCGCAGGCGTCGGTGCCGGCAGCGGACGGACGCAGCCCCAACGTGCGTATATCGTTGGGGGCGAGCGACGTTCGCGCCGGGCAACAGGTGGCCGTCGCTGCCGACGCCCCGGGCTCTCAGGGTGACGCGCTAATCAGTTACGAGAGCGCGCTGGGCATACAGTTCGACGTCGTCCGCTCAGACGGGGGGCACGCCGTGGCGCGAGTGCGCGCGCTCGACGCAGCCGGCGACCTGCGCGTCGGCGCAGCGTTCGTCCATGGCGGTGCGATCGAATGGAGCACGGTTCCGCTGACCCTCTCGGCGCCGGGGCGACCGCATCTCTCCGAGCTCACGCTGCACACCGACCACTTCACGAGCGGCGAACCGGCGCGCGTCTCCCTAGATGGCGCCGGCGCCGGGAAGGGAACCTACGTCCTGCGAGTCAGCCGCGGCGCGCCCTCGGGCGCCGCGCTCTTCTCCTCCGCGCCGGCCCTGTTGGCGATCGATCTGACCAGTACGCAGGACAGCGCGCCAGAGGATCTCACCTGGCACCCGTGCGTCGATTCGACCGGGAACCGGGCGCAGATCCTCGGCTTCGTGCGGCGTTCTCAGTCCCCCGACGAGTCGCTGGCCCAGGCCGAAACGGAAACGGTCGTATGGAGGGTCGTGCGCAGCGATGGCAACGGACTCGCATTCGACTTGCCGGCACGCGGCCGATACGTGGTCTCCCTACTCGACATTGCCGATGATGGAAGCGTCAGCGCCGGATCGACGACGATGGAGGTGCGCTGAATCGTGGCGTTGATGCTGCTCGATACCTACGGTCTGGTTTACCGCGCGTTCTTTGCGCTTCCCGGCTTAACGACGAGCACCGGGACGCCGATCAACGCCGTGTACGGCTTTACGATGATGCTCAACAAGCTCATTGCCGACGAACATCCGACGCACGTTCTCGCGGCATTCGACAAAGGAATGCCGGCCGACCGCCTCGCTCTTTTCGCAGAGTATAAGGCGCAGCGGCGCGCGATGCCCGACGACCTGCGGGGCCAGTTCGCGCTGGTTCGCCGCGTGCTGGCGACCTACGGCATTCCGATCGTCGAGATCGAGGGACAAGAGGCCGACGACGTGATCGCGACGCTGGCGCGACAAGCGCAAGAGGCGGGAGAACAGACGATCGTCGTTACCGGAGATCTCGATCTGCTGCAGATCGTCGACGAGCGTACAACGGTGCTCGTCACCCGGCGGGGTATCACCGAACTCGGACGCTACGATCCGCGGGCCGTTCGGGAACGCTTCGGCCTCGATCCAACGCAGCTTCCGGATTACCGGGGCCTCAAGGGCGATCCATCCGACAACCTGCCGGGTATTCCCGGCGTCGGCGAAAAGACCGCAAGCAAACTGCTTGCGGCGGCCGGCTCGCTCGACGCGTTGATCGCAGACCCCGAGCTGGCCGGCAACCCGAAGCTCGCGCGTTTGATCGAAGAGTACGGACAGCAAGCGTGTCTCTGCCGCGCCGTCTCCGTCGTTCGCCGCGACCTGCCGCTGAACGTTGATTGGGGTGGGAGCCGCTACGAGGCTCCCGACGACGCAACCCTCTACCCGCTCTTCCGCGAACTCGAGTTCAAGACGCTGCTCGCCAAGCTCTCGCCGCCCTCGGACCTGCCGCTCTTCGAAGCCGTCACGAAGCTGACCGGCAACTATCGCAGCTACGTCGATTGCGTGGATCCGCCCGAGTTTGCGGCACTCGCCGGCGAGCTCGAAGGATATGCGGGCGCGCAAAGCGTCAGCTTCGCGCTGACCGGCGACGCGCTCGGAATCTCGACCCAGCAGGGGGAAAGCATCGCCTTCGCCACGAGCGCGCTCGGACAGGGCGCCGTGCGCGATGCGGTGGCGCGCATCTTCGCCGCACCGATGCGGCGCGGCGGCTACGACGTCAAGCGGCTAGCTCACGTCTTCGAAAAAGCCGGCGCCGGCGGGGCGCGGTTCTCCGACGACGCGATGATCGGTGCGCACTTACTCGACCCGTCGCGCGGTTTCGCCGACGTCGAAGATGCCGCCGCGGCGTTTCTCGGGCTCGACCTTCCCGCAGACGCCGCCGCCGCGGCCGATGCGACCCTGCAGCTGATCGCGAAGACTCGCAGCGAGCTCGAAGCGCGCGGCCAGCTTTCGCTCTACGAAGAAATCGAGCTGCCCCTCGCGCCGGTATTGGCGAAGATGGAGCGCGCCGGTGTCGCGATCGATCCTGCGGAGCTGCGCGTCATCGGCGAGCGCGTCGACGCCTCGGCCGAAGCGCTGCGAGCGCGGATCTACGATCTCTCCGGCGAAGAGTTCAACATCGGATCGCCTCAGCAGCTCGGTAAAGTCCTCTTCGGCAAGCTCAACATTCCCGGCGCCAAGAAGACGAAGACGGGCTGGGCGACCGGGGTCGAGGTGCTCCAAGGCCTGGCCCGCGAGTACCCGATCTGCGCGTTGGTACTCGAATGGCGCGAGGTCACCAAGCTCAAGAACACCTACATCGACGTCATCCCGCAGCTGGTCGATCCAAAGGACGGCCGGCTGCGCACTGAGTTCAATCAAACGGCTACGGCGACCGGCCGCCTTTCGTCGACGAATCCGAACCTGCAGAACATCCCGGTGCGCGGCGAACTCGGGCGGCGGATCCGCCGCGCGTTCGTCGCACGCAGCGACGAATACGTCTTGCTCGCGGCCGACTACAGCCAGATCGAACTCCGGCTGATGGCACATCTTTCCGGCGACGCAGCGATGCTGCGCGCTTTCGAAGAGTCGCAGGACATCCACGATTTTACCGCGCGCCAAATCTTCGGCATTACCGCCGATCGCGAGGTCGACCCCAACCAGCGGCGCATGGCAAAGAGCGTTAACTTCGGCCTCTTGTACGGCATGTCGGACTTCGGTCTGGCGCAGCGCCTGGAGATCGGCCGGGCCGAGGCCAAAGAGATTACTGCCGCGTACTTCGCGCGCTTCCCCTCGGTACGCGCGCACATCGACGGCACGATCGCGCAAGCGCGGGAGGCAGGCTACGTTTCGACGATCCTCGGTCGCCGGCGATATATGCCCGGCTTGACCTCCGGGAACTACATGCTGCGGGCGGCAGCGGAGCGCGAGGCGACCAACGCGCCGCTGCAAGGGAGCGCCGCCGATCTCATGAAGCTCGCGATGGTGCGCATCGATCGCGCACTCGAAGCCTCGGGACTCGACGCCACGATGCTGCTTCAGATCCACGACGAGCTGATATTTGAAGTGCGCAAAACGGACGTTGCCGCCGCCGCCGCGCTCGTGCGAGAGCACATGGAGACGGCGCTCGAGCTGCGAGTCCCGCTCGAAGTGACGATCAAAACCGGGCGGAATTGGTACGATGTCGAGCCGCTGGCGGAGGAGAGCCTGGAACGTGTTTAGCTACTTAGCGGCGATCGCGGCGATGCTCGCGACGACGCTCGTCCATGCACCGAAGGCAAATCTGACGCTGGAAGTCGCAAGGACCGAGGCGCAGCGCGAACGCGGCCTGATGTTCCGCCAATCCCTGCCGCCGCATACCGGCATGATCTTCTTATTCGAGCGCGACGAGCAGATCGCGTTCTGGATGAAGAACACGTTGATTCCGCTCGACATGGTATTCATCGCCTCCAACGGCACCGTGCGCCGGGTATTTGCCGGCGTCCCGGTCGTGCAGCCGAACACGCCGGACGATCGGATTCCGCAAGAGCAGAGCCAGGCTCGCTACGTGATCGAGCTGCCCGCGGGTGAAGCGGCCGGCGACGGAATCGCCGCCGGGGTCAAACTCGATCTGCACGGCGTCGCGGACACGCCTTCGTAAGCGCTGCTTGCCGGAGCTGCCCGAAGTCGAAACGATCGTCCGCGGCCTGCAGCGGGCGATCGCCGGAAAAAAGATCGCGGGGGCGGACGTGCGGCTCGCACGCATGATCGTAGCGCCGCCCGGAGTCGATTTTAAACGCGCGGTTGCGGGTCAGCGCATCGCGGCGGTGCGCCGCCGCGGCAAGTATGCGGTCATCGAACTAGAGTCGGGCGACGCGCTGGTCGTTAGTCTGCGAATGACCGGGCGTCTCGTCGTCAGCCAGGCGGGCCGTCCGCAATATCCCCGGGCGCACGTCGTCCTGCGGTTCACCGGCGGCGCTCGCCTGCATTTTGCCGACGTGCGAACCTTCGGCCGGATGCAATTCGTGAAGGCCGGCGAATCCTGGGACGGCCGCCTCGGGACCGAGCCGCTCTCGACCGGCTTTACAGCAGAGGCCTTTATCGGTATGCTGGCGGGGCGGACGAGCCCGATCAAGGCGTTCTTGCTCGATCAGCGCCGTATCGCCGGCATCGGCAACATCTACGCCAGCGAGGCGCTGTGGGAGGCCCGGATTCGTCCGACCAGGCCGGCAGGGGCATTGACAAAGGCGGCCGCGCGCCGCTTACGTGAAGCTATCGTTGACGTATTACAACGCGCGATCGACATGCGCGGAACGACCGTCGACGATTACGTGGATGCCGAAGGTCTCAAGGGTGGCTATCAAAACAAGCTTTCGGTCTACGGCAGGCACGGGCAAGCGTGCCCGCGCTGCGGCACCGGCAGGATCGTGAGAACCGTCTTGGGCGGGCGCGGAACCTGGTGGTGCCGGCGATGCCAAAGATAAAAAATATTTAAAGGTAGGAAATTCAAATCTCAACAACCGAACTCGCACCCATCAGTCAAGAAGAAGATCAACTCGCATTCGAACAGCGGCTGTACGAAGAGTCGCTCAAGGTCCTCGACGAGGGCCAAGTCCTCACGGGGACCATCGTCCAAAGAGATAAAGACGAAGTCCTCGTCGACGTCGGCGGAAAATCCGAAGGCGTCCTCCCCTTCCGCGAACTCTCTCTCGCAATCGATCCAAAACTCCTGAAGGTCGGCGACACCGTCGAGGTGATGGTTCACCGCATCGATGAGATGGACGGGACCCTCTTTCTCTCGGAACGCCGCGCGCGCGCGCTCAAGACCTGGGAGAAAGTGATCGAAGCGCACGATCGCGACGAAGTGATCGAGGCAACCGTTACGCAGGTCGTCAAGGGAGGCGTACTCGTCGACTTGGGCATGCGCGGATTCGTTCCGGCCTCTCAGATTCGCCGGCAGCCGGTCGGAAATCTCGACGAGCTCGTCGGACAGCATTTGCGTCTAAAGGTGATCGACCTCGATCACAAGCGTCATCGCGTGGTTCTCTCGCAGCGGCTCGTGCTCGAAGAAGAGCTGCAGGCAAAGAAGCAAGAGCTTCTCGATACGCTCGAAGTTGCGCAGATTCGCGAAGGCGTCGTCGTCAGGCTCGCCGATTTCGGCGCTTTCGTCGACCTCGGCGGAATCGACGGCTTGATTCACAACAGCGAGTTGTCGTACGCACGGATCAAACATCCGTCGGAGGTGGTGAAGATCGGCGACGTCGTGCAGGTCGAAATCATGAAGTTCGACCCCGACGCCAAAAAAGTGAGCCTGTCGCTCAAGCACGCGCTGCCGGATCCGTGGGACCAGTACGCGGACCGTCTCTATGAAACCAACAAGCTCACGGCACAGATCGTCAAAGTCACCCCGAACTATCTGCTCGTCGAAGTCATCCCCGGGATCCTCGCGATGGTACCCAAGGGGGAGTTCGATGCATCGGCCGCGTTCGCGGCCGGCCAAGAGGTCGAGGTGACGCTCCTGACGATCAATCACGCTACGCGGCGGATCACCGCATCGATCCAACACGTGGCCGACGTGCCGCTCGAGGAGATCGAGCAGTACGCGGTCGAGGAGGAGGCCGGCGGAATCGTGACGCCCGTGGACGTGCTTCCGGAGCCTCCCCCGAGCGAGTAAGCATCGCCGTGCGCGTTGGGCTGACCGGCGGCATCGGCGCTGGGAAGAGTGAGGTCGCCGGCATCTTCGGCGACCTCGGAGCGCTCATCATCGACACCGACGTCATCGCTCGCGAAGTCGTGACGCCTCAAAGCGACGGCCTGCTCGAGATCGCTAGAGTCTGGCCGGCCGTCGTGCGAAACGGCGTCTTGGACCGCGCGGCGCTTGCCGACATCGTCTTCAGTGACGCCGCCGCGCGCGAGCGCCTCAATGCGCTCCTGCACCCCCATATCCGCCGCTTGGCGGTCGAGCGCGAGAACCGGGCCGCTCCAGGCCAGCTGATCGTGCACGTCGTGCCCTTGCTCTTCGAAACCGGGTACGATCGTCTCGTAGATAAGTCCGTTCTCGTCGCCTCACCGCTCGAACGGCGAATCGCCCGGATCGTCGAGCGAGATCGGCTGGACGAGGCTCGGGTCCGAGCCCGGATGGCCACTCAGGTGGAACCGGACGAGGCCCGCTCGCGGGCCGACTTCGTGATCGAGAACGACGGCGATCTCGAGCATCTGCGAGAGCGAAGCGAGACGGTTTACCGAGCCTTGACCTAAATTCTCAGCAAATCCTGAGTTTGCCGAGCGCTTGTATGGGAAAGACTATACGCCAGACCAAGGAGGATGAGATGACCCAGGATTCAGGACAGTCCGGCGGCATGAGCGTTCGCGAAGCGGGTCGCCGCGGCGGCGAGCGCGTCAAGGCCAAATACGGATCGGAGTTTTACGAGGAAATCGGCCGTAAGGGCGGCGAGGCCACCAAAAGCAAATACGGCCCGTCATTTTATGAAGTTATCGGTCAAAAAGGTGGTCAACGCCCAAAACGTAAGGCGGCTGCTTCTTAAAGCGCTTACCGTCTACGAGTGAAGAGGACCGATGGCTGATAAGAACGAGCGTGCGACCAAGCGCGAAATGTCCGTACGCGAGGCAGGGAAAAAGGGCGGCGATACCGTGCGCGACCGCTACGGTTCGACGTTCTACGAGGACATTGGCCGCAAGGGCGGCAAGGCGACGCGCGATCGTCATGGCGTAGAATTCTACGAGTCGATCGGTCAAAAAGGCGGCAAGGTCGTCAAAGAAAAATACGGCTCCGATTTCTACGAAGAGATCGGGCACAAGGGTGGCCAAAAGGTCAAGAAACTGATCGCCGAGGCAAAAAAAAAGCTGGGGGAAGAGAGCGGGTAAAACGCCCCCCGCCGGGTCAGTGGTGGATTTCAACCCCCCCGCTGACCTTGCCGAGGTGAACCGTGTTATCATCGAAATCGACGGTTATACTGCTGATCTTGAGCGTTTGATCGCCGGAATGGATGTAACTGGGGTGCGCCATATGCAGCTCCTTTGCATCGTTCGTCCAGGTAACCAAATCAGTGTCGAACGCGCGCTTCTCGGGATCGTCGATTCGCTCGACGTGAACTTTCCCGATTGCCGTAAAATCCAGCGTTGAGATGTTGAGCTGGATGTGCTTGGCCGAGATCCGCAGGTACGGTTTTCCCTTTTTGAAAACGATCCCGTTGCGCACGCCGTCGACGCTGCCGCTCAGGCCGTCGGGCGAGAGCTTCGCGTGATCGTAGTCGAAGCTCCACGACTTTGTCCTAATGTGATTGTTCAGCACGTGACCGCCCCTTAACACGACGGGCGGCTGCCCGGGCGGGGACGGCGGCGTGCCTTTCCCGGCGAGCACGATCTCGACGACGACGTAGACGAAAAAGAGCAGACCGGCGACGATGCCGATTCGCTTCCAGGTCAATTTTTTACGCATCGTCTTCGGTCCGAGCGACGCGCGGAATCAAGAGGAGCGCGACGTACCCGAGGATCAGCAGCAGCGCGATCGTCGTCGGGCCGATGCGGGAAAAGATCGTCGGCAGCCTCCGTCCGACGCGGCCCTTCACCACGGTTCGCTCTTCGAGCAGGCTGCGAGCCTGCCACGTGCCATCCGGCGCGATGATTCCGCTGATTCCCGTCGCCGCGGCGCGAACGACGTACGCGCCGCTTTCGACGGCGCGAAGCTGTGCGATCTGAGCGTGCATATACGGGCCGGACGTCTTGCCGAACCAGGCATCGTCGGTGCTGATCACGAGGAGCTGCGCGTTGCGCCGCAACTGGGCAAAGGCGAGATCTGCAAAAGCCGACTCCCAACAGATCATCGGCGCGATCGTCAGCGCCGTCGTCGGATAGACGCCGTCGCGCTGGCCGGGCGTTATGCCGCCGTTGAGCGCGCCGATGTACGGCAGCCACGAAAGAAACGCGCGGCCCGGAAACCACTCTGCGAACGGCACCAGTTGGCGCTTGCGGTAGACCTGCGAAGAACCGTTGGGCGCGAAAATGAACAGTGCGTTGAAGAGTCCACGCGAGTCCGCATCGATTGCGCCGGCGACGATCGTTGAATGAAGTTTGCGCGCGAGACCGGAGAACTGGCCGATCAAATGCTGGTCGAAGTCCAGCTCGGTCGTAATCGCCGTCTCCGGCCAAACGATCAGGCGCGGGTGCGCGCGCGCCGCGCCGCGCGTCATTGCCATGTAGCGCGCGACGGCAACCTGCAGCGCGTTCCACTTGAGCGACTGCGGAACGTTGCCCTGTACGGCCACGACTTCGATCGACGGCGCGGGGATGTGGCGAGCCGGCCAAAACGTCCACGCCGCGAAGGTGAGGAGAAGCGTCGCGCCCGCCGCGGCCGCTAACGGCTGCCACGTTCGCCGGCGGATAGCATCGGCTCCGTATGCGCCGAGCACGCAAAGCACGAGCGTGATTCCGTAAGTCCCCGCGTACGCCGCGATCGGCCGCAGGACGGTGTCGGCTTGCGTGTACCCAAGCTGATCGAACGGCGCGGCCATCACGCCGATCGAGCGAAGCCATTCGCAAATCGTAAAGGCAGCGGCCGCGCCGAGTGGTGCGACCACCGGACGCATTCGCGCGTACGCCACCGACGCCAGCGCGCCCGCGACGGCAAAAAACGGCGCCTCGATCAGGGCGGGCCCATAGGCGAGAAACGGGCCGAACGCCCCGATATACCGTCCGACCGTATGCCCGACCCATGCAAAATCGATCGTAAAGAAAACTAATCCGGCAAACCAACCAAGAAGCGCCGCTCGTTTCCAGGAAGCGTCTTGCCACAACCAAAAGAGCGCCGCGGTTCCAAAGGGAACGAGCCACGCCGCGCCAAGCTTAGGAAATGCCGCCGCCAGCGCCACGGCCGCGATCGCGGCGAGGCACACGTCTCGCAAGGGCCGCGAGGAGACCATGATTCGTAGATTGAGCTTCGGTTTTATAGTCGTTTCGGTAACGGCGTTCATCGTATCGGCATGCGGTCGGCAGGTCACGCCAAATCCTCCGGGTTTAGGACCCGGCGGGGCGCCTCCGGGATACATGGCCATCCATTTTGACGTTACCTCTGCCTTCAACTTCTCCAACTATCAATATATGATCGTCTTCGACACGAGCGGCGACGGAAAGACGCCATCGACCGACACTCTGCAAACGAACTGGGCCGGATATTCGTTTGCCCTGATGGCTCTCGGCCGAGGCGGCGCCGCGTACGCCCAGCCCGTCCAGTTCGTTCGAAACCAAAACCCGCACATTCCGCCGGCGTGGCTTCCGCTCGGCACGACGCCGCAGCAATTCTCGTTCAACCCGGACAGCAACGGCACGGGCACCGAGTTTTCGATGCTCGCCCAGCGCTCGATCTTCCACGGCATCGCCTCGCCCTCGCCGTCGCCGAGCTCATCGCCCTCGAACCTTTGGACCTTCAATGCGTTCTCGGCGCAGGCCACCAACGGCGGCACGTGGACGTTCATCGACTCGCTCGGCACCGGTGGACCGATCGATCCGCAGTTCGTCTCGCCGCGGCTCTGTATGACCGAGCCCTTCGATAACACATACTACGGCGTCTACGCTCAAGGGGATCCCGCGGGCATGATCTCCACCATCGAGATCGCAAACAACCCCATCAATCCCACCCCATGTCCGTGATGCGCGATCTCAACGTCTCCTGCGGCAACGATATCTGCAACTGCACCGTCAGCGCCCCGGTCGACGGTGACGTTGCCTACTGCAGCGACTACTGTCAAGACGCCACCGACCAGAGCATCGAATCGGAAGCCTGTTCGTGCGGCCACCCGCCCTGCGACGAACCGTAAGCCGCCGGCACCTGCATTCTCTCGTCGATGCACGAACGCGGTTAGAAGTTGAAGGTAGTCGGAACGACCGGCTGCGGCGAGCCGATCTGAAAGACCGCCGACTGCGACGGGAACGCGAGCAGATTCAATCCGACGTTGATGGCCTGCTGCGATTCGTTGTAGAGCACCAGCAGCTGATAGCAGTTTCCGATCGTACGCGTGTAGTAGATGATTTTGTCGGTGACCATTTCGCCCGGCCCTTTCCAGTTGAGATCGGTGACGAACTGCAGTGAGGCGTCGCGTCCAAAGGGCGTCGAAAGCTGGAGATTGGTCGTCACGAAGCCCTGCCCCGGGCCGGGTATGAACGAGCCGCTGAGCATCAGCACCGAACGCTGCGACGGCTTGGCCGTGAGCTGATAGCTCAAGGGCTGGGCCATTCCGTCGAAGTTCGTCGTCCAGCCGACGGAAAACGCGTAGACGTCGTCGTTGAAGAGGCGAATCAGGTCCTGCGCGTTCTTTGTGTTGTCGGTGGGCTGTTGATCCAAGTACTGGAACGGGACGAGCGCGGGACCGTTGTAATTCGCCTCGTTGTAGGTCAACGAGTTGACGATGTGCTGGCTGATTGGTGTCGTCAAGCTCAAGTCTTGCTCGATAGCCGCTTTGAGGTCTCCGGTACCGTAGGCGTATTGGTCGACGGTAACCGTTCCTTCGAAATCGCTGCCGAGGACCTTGGCCTGTATCGGCCCGGCGACGAGGTTGGCGTCGCCGCGCCAGGTTGCCAGCGCGACCGGCTGCCCGTCGCCCGCAGGATTACTGTACTCGCCGACCACCAGCTGCGCCGAGAGCGGTATGATGAAGTGCTGGAAGAAATTGGCAGGCCGGACGGTAAATTCGGGAATCTTATTGATTCCCGTTGCCTCCTCTGAATACGTCTTGTCGAATTCCAACTCGTAGTCGGCGCCCGCGGTCGTGTACTGCATCAGATAGTCGAACTCGGACTCGTTGCTGAACGACGATTCCCCGCCAAAGCTGGCGCTGCTGTCGCTGTCCGTAAACGTCACCGTTTGATTGAGGTTTTGGTTGA